>DATAGA010000414.1:0-1988 GCA_036257215.1 Myxococcota bacterium | reverse complement strand
CCGCGGTACGTGATGACCTCGCTGCTGCGGATGACGAGCTTTCCGGGGTACGCCTTCTGGTGGCCGCCGATCTCGCCCCAGCCCGTGGTCGTCACGTAGTCGGAGAGCGTGACGAAGTCGAGACCCGCGCCGCCCTCCTCGCGCGAGCGGAACGCGAAGTCGAACGTCTCGGCCATCGTCGCGTCGCCCAGCGCCGAGTGCTCGGCGTGCACGTGCATGTCGCCCTGGTACCAACCCGGTTCCGGATTCGCGGGGGTCGCATCGTAGGGCGCGGCGACGTAGGGCACCGCGGCGAAGGCGGGATCCTCGGAGAGCTCGATCTCGACGCGGAAGTTCGCCGAGTCGTCGGCGTCGTTCTCGGCGATGGCGCCGACGCCGAGCTCCGCTGCCCAGGTACCGGGCGCGATCGGGCCCGGGACGAAGCCGCGCGTCGTGCGCCCGGGCACGTGACACTTCGGCTTCGCTTCGTACGTCGACTGCGGCGAGAAGCCCTGCGGCGTGATCGTCGTGTCCCGGTGGCTGGAGCCGCCCCAGCCGCGGAACTCCGCCGGACCCCAGGGCTGCTTCCCGGGCCGCGCCTGCCAGATCCCGAGATCGACCGTGTGTCCTCCGTCTTCCCAGCAGTACCGGATGCGCACGGACGTGGTCCCCGCCGGCACCTCGAACGGCAGCATCACGTACGAGCCCTGGAGCGAGCGCGGGAACGTGCCCTCGACGACGAGGTCGGGCTCGATCGCGTCGTCCGGCCCCGTGCACGCCGGATCGGGGGGAGGGCACTCCTCGAGCGGCGTGTCGACGACGGGGATGCGCAGGCGCGACTCCGCGCGGCCCGGCGCGACGCTCGCCGCGAGCGCGAGGCCGAGCGCCGCAGCGAGCGCGCGGCGCCCCGACGCGGCGCCGGCGCACCTCCGGAGGGCGGGGGGCCTCGGCACGGGCGCGAGTGTAGCGGCGGGGTCTCAGCGCGAAGGATTGCGGGCGCTGACGAGCCACGCGGCGGACGGCATCGCGACGCGGCCCTGCGGATCGACGAACTCCGCGAGCTCCTCGCGCACGGCGCTCGCCACGCGCGCGCGCAGCTCGGGTCCGGCGTTCGCCTCGCGCAGCGCCGCGGACGCGGGGCCGATCTCGAGCGAGAACTCGACGGCGTCGTCGAGACCCCCGCCTCCGAGCAGGAACGGAAGTCGGAGGTCCTCGAAGGCGACGTCGGCGAGGCCGCCGCGCTCGAGCAGCCGCTGGACGCGCTGCGCGTCCGCGAAGGCGAAGGGTCCCGGGGCGTCGGGCGCCGGCGGGGGCGGCAGCTCCACGTGCTTCGCCAGCGCGGCGAGCGGGACCATGATCCAGGGGTTCTCCGCCAGCCGCTGCCAACACAGGAAAGCGACGCGCGCGCCGGGGCGCAGCGCCCGGCGCAGGTTCGCGAATGCGGCCGCCGGGTCGGCGAAGAACATGACGCCGAAGCGCGAGAAGAGGAGGTCGAAGGCGCCCGGGTCGAGCGCGGCAGTCTGGGCGTCCGCCTCGAGGAACTCGACCTGGGCGAGGCCCGCCGCGGCCGCCCGCTCGCGCGCGCGGGCGAGCATCGGCTGCGAGACGTCGACGCCGAGCACGCGGCCGCGCGCGCCGACGCGGCGTCCGAGCTCGAGCGTCGTCGCGCCGCAGCCGCAGCCGACGTCGAGCGCCGCCTCGCCCGGAGCCGCCGCGGCGCGCTCCAACGCGAGGTCGGCCAGCGCCGTGAGCTCGCGGTCGAGTCGCTCCTGGAAGCGCACCCAGCGCGGGCCGGCGACCTCGTTCCAGTACTGGCGCTGCTCGGCGTTCGGCTCGCTCGACATGGGACCTCCGCCGCCGACCGCGCTGAGCGGAGGGCACTAGAACGCCCGATAGCGGCGCTGGACGTGCCGCTGCCGGACCCGGATCTGGGCCATGCGTTCGTCCTCGCTCACCTTGCGCACGCCGCGCGGAAGCGCGTCGCGCACGCCGTCGAACGGCACGAGGGT
>DATAGA010000213.1:0-2903 GCA_036257215.1 Myxococcota bacterium | reverse complement strand
GGACGCGCGCCGGTCCTCGACGCCTACGCCGACGCGCTCGCGCGCGGCTACCGCTTCTACTCCTACGGCGACGCGATGCTGATCCTGTGAGGCCCGGCTTCGCGTTCGCCGTGTCCGCGCGCGACGGCGACGCGCGCGCCGGCCGCCTCGAGACCCCCCACGGCGCCGTCGCGACGCCGGCCTTCATGGCCGTCGCGACGTACGGCGCCGTGCGCGGCGTGACGCCCGCGGAGCTGCGCGCGCTCGGCGCGGAGATCGTCCTCGCCAACACGTACCACCTGCACGAGCGGCCCGGCGAGGACGTCGTGGCCGGCGCGGGCGGGCTGCACGGCTTCACCGGCTGGCGCGGGCCGTGGCTCACCGACAGCGGCGGCTACCAGGTGTTCTCGCTGGCCGAGCGCGTGCACCTCGACGAGGACGGCGTTCGGTTCGCCTCGCCGCTCGACGGGCGCCGGCGCACGCTCACGCCCGAGGGCGCGATCGCGATCCAGGAGGCGCTCGGCGCCGACGTCGCGATGGTGCTCGACCACTGCGTGGCGATGCGCGCGCCCGCTGCTGCCGCCGCCCCCGAGTCGCGAGCGCCGCAGCACGCGCCGGCCGACCTGGTCCCGCTCTGGCGCGACGCGATGGAGCGCTCGCTGCGCTGGGGCGAGCGTTGCCTCGCCGCGAAGCGGCGCGGCGACCAGGCGCTCTTCGGGATCGTCCAGGGCGGCGGCGACGCGGGGCTGCGCCGCACGAGCGCGCGGGCGACCGGGGGGCTCGCCTTCGACGGCGTGGCGCACGGCGGGCTCGGCCTCGGCGAGGACCGCGCGCTGCGCGGCGAGCTCCTCGCCGCGACGCACGAGGCGCTCCCCGCCGCGGGCCCGCGCTACCTCATGGGCCTCGGCCGCCCGGAGGACGTCGTCCTCGCGATCGAGCGGGGCGTCGACCTCTTCGACTGCGTCGTCCCGACCCGCCACGGCCGCCACGGGGTCGCGTTCACGCGCGGGGGCGTCCTCCACCTCACGAACGCGCGCTTCCGCGACGACCCCGACCCGATCGAGCCGGGCTGCGACTGCCCCGCCTGCGGCGAGCACTCGCGCGCGTACCTGCGCCACCTCTTCGCAAGCGGCGACCTCCTCGCCGCCCGCCTCGCGACCCTCCACAACCTCCGCTTCTACTACCGCCTCTTCGCGGACGCCCGCGCGGCGATCGCGCACGGTCGCTTCGCGGCGCTGCGCGACGACGTCCTCGCCGCCGCTGCGGAGGGCGCGACCCCGGACGCTGGGGGCGAGGGGATCGCGCCCCACTCCCGCGCCGCGGAGTCCGTGCGACCCGGCGGCGACCGGTAGACGCCCGCCTCAAGCCCTCGCCCGCCCTCGCCGATCCGGGACGCGGCCGCACTGCGGCTCGGAGGGGCCTCGCCCATGCAGGACGTCCAGCTCGCCCGCTCGCGTCAGGCCTCGGACCGCCGGCGCGCGCTCGTCGCCGGCGGGAGCGCCACGGCCGTGGCTCTCGGCGCGCTGGCTGCGACCTGGGGCGCCGGCCCGCTGGCGGGCCTCGCGTGGACGGTGCTCGCGGTGCCCGCCGCGATCGCGGTGGACCGGGCGGTGTGGAACGCGATCGCGGCGCCCGTGCAGCGCGCGCTCCTGGCGATCGAGCACATCGCGAGCGGCGACTTCGACGTGCGCGTGGCCCCCGAGGAGCTCGGCGACCTCGCCCACTTCAGCGACGTCCTGAACGCCCTCTGCGAGCGCCAGCGCGCGCTCTCGCGCGAGGTGCAGGCCGTCGTCGATCGGCTCCAGGCGCTGCCCGAGCGGGTCCTCTCCGCGATGCAGGAGGTGGACGGCGGGCGCATGGCGACCGAGGAGGCCGTCGAGGAGACGGCGTCGCTCCTTGCGAACATCAACACCTCGATCCGCAGCATCAACGCCGAGGTCGAGAGCCTCTCGCGCTCCACCGAGGAGGCGTCGTCGTCGATCCTCGAGATGCAGAGCTCCATCGACGAGGTCGCGCGCAGCGCGGCGTCGCTCAACGAGTCGGTCGACGCCTCGACGTCCTCGATCCACGAGATCAGCGCCAGCATCCGGCAGGTGGCCGAGAGCGCCGACTCCGTGCAGGGCATGGCCGAGGAGTCCGCGGCCGCCATGGTGCAGATGGATCGCGCGATCCAGGAGGTCGGCGATCACGTGCGCGAGGCGTCGGTCCTCACCGAGCAGGTGAGCCACGGCGCCGAGGCCGGGTCCCAGGCCGTCGCCTCGACGATCGAGGGCATCCAGGAGATCCGCTCGCAGACGAGCCAGGCGAAGGCCGTGCTCGAGCGGCTGGCGGAGCGCATCGGCGAGATCGGCGAGATCGTGAACGTGATCGGCTCGATCAACGACGAGACCAACCTGCTCTCGCTCAACGCGGCGATCATCGCGGCGCAGGCCGGCGAGCAGGGCAAGGCGTTCGCCGTGGTCGCCAACCACGTGAAGATCCTGGCCCAACGCACCGCGGGCAGCACGAAGGAGATCGAGGGGTTGATCGGCGCCGTGCAGGAGGAGTCGAGCAACGCGGTGCGCGCCATGGCGGCGGGCATGGAGGCGGTCGAGACCGGCGTGCAGCGCTCGCGCCGCGCCGGCGAGGAGCTCGACAAGATCCGCGCGTCGTCGCGGGAGGCGAGCTCCCGGGTCTCCGAGATCGCGCGCGCGGCCGGCGAGCAGGCGCGCAACTCGAAGCACGTCGCCGAGGCGGCGCAGAACACCTCGTCGATGGTCCAGCAGATCTCGAGCGCGATGTCCGAGCAGTCGCGCGCCAGCGACGCCATGCTGAAGAACGCCGAGAGCGCGCTCGAGCTGTGCCGGCAGGTGCACCGCTCCACCGAGGAGCAGCGCGAGTCGGGCCGCTTCATCACGGCGAGCATCGGCTCGATCACCGAGATG
>DATAGA010000335.1:0-2485 GCA_036257215.1 Myxococcota bacterium | reverse complement strand
GCTCGAGAGCGCGCGGCCGCGCGCGGAGGAGCGATCCTCGAGGTCGAGCCCGGGAAAGTCCGCAGACGGGTCGGTGCCCGCGACGGGGCGCGCGTCGAGCGCCGCGCCGATCCGCCGCTCGCGCAGCGGCGTCGTGCGGGCGCGCCTGCGGCGGATCAGCAGCGGATCGACCGTCACGCTCGTCATGGCGCGCTCGCGCCTCCCCGAAGATCTAGACCCGGGCGCGCGCGCCGCGGTTCCGACGCGCCCGAACGCGTTCCGGTGCCCGCGCGCGCCTGCGCCCTGCGCAGCTCGCGCGCAGCTCTCCGCGGACGCCGGCCCGGATCCTGCAAGTATCCGTCTCCAAAACGCTTTTCGCCCGCGGGGGGCAATCCTACGGGAGCCCGACCGCGGTGTCAACGAAGTGGGTGCCCCCGATGTCCCCCTTTGGTGGCGTCGCGGCCACTCTCTTTGGAGGCCCGAGTGGGATCGGGTATCCAGTAGGGCCACGCCGACAACGGGGGAGCCTCTTCTTGGAAGCGACCGACAGCGTCTACACGGCGAACGAGCTACTCGCACTGCTCTGGCAGGGCCGCCTCACGGTGATTCCGCTCGGCCTGCTCTCGGTGGTCGTCCTCGCGCTCGCGTTCGAGCGGCTCTGGCGCTACCGCGGCCTCGAGAAGAGGACGCGCGACCTCGCGCGCAAGCTGGTGGACGCGCTCGTGCGGCGCGACGTCGCCACCGCGCGCGCGCTGTGCGAGGCGTCGAACACGCCGATCGCGCGCGTGTTCGCCGAAGGCCTGCGCTGGCGCAACATCGCGCTCGAGGACCTGCAGGAGGTCCTGCACACCGGCCGCCAGGAGGCCCTGACCGACCTGCGGCGCGGATTGTGGTTCATCGGCACGATCGGCTCGCTGGCGCCGTACATCGGCCTGCTCGGCACCGTGATCGGCATCATGCGGTCGTTCCGCCACATCGGGATCACGGGGGACACCGGGTTCGACGTGGTGGCGGGCGGCATCGCGGAGGCGTTGATCGCGACGGCGGTCGGTCTCCTCGTCGCGATCGTGGCGCTGCTGCTCTACAACTGGCTGCAGACCCGGCTCACGGTGATCGGGCAGGTCTTCGCGCGCGCCACCGAGCGCTTCGTGCAGGCGCTGCTCTACGTCGAGGCCACGCCGCACGCCGTCGACGGCGGGCACGTGCCGGGGGAGGTCCGCGATGGCCGCCTCAGCCCGGTTTGAGGAGTCCGAGAACGAGGACATCGTCGCGGAGATCAACATCACTCCGCTGACGGACGTCTTCCTCGTTCTGCTCATCATCTTCATGGTCACGTCCTCGGTGATCGCCAACACCGGGAAGAAGGTGGACCTGCCCGAGGCCGTGCAGCAGCAGGCGACACCGCCGAAGGCCGTGAACGTGACGATCACCGAGGACGGGATCGTCCAGGTGAACGACGAGGTCGTGAAGCTCGAGCGGCTGCGCGCCCACCTCGAGAAGGCGCTCGCCGCCACCGACGACAAGACCGTGATCCTGCGCGGCGACCGCAAGGTCGTGCTCGAGCAGGCGGTCTACGTCCTCGACCAGGCCCAGCTCGCCGGTGCCCAGGGCTTCGCACTGGCCACGAAGAAGCCGAAGCGCGGCAGCTGACCGGCTCGCCGGCGCTACGCGCGCGGGCCGCTGGACCCGTCCACGCAGCGCGTGTCGTCACGCCGCGCGCGAGCGGGCCCACGTGATGATGCCTGCGATCAAGAGCAGCTGAGGGAGCAGAAGGCCCACGCTCTGGAACATCGTGAGGGTGTTCTGCAGCGGGAGCGGGAGCTGCAGCCGGCCGCTGACCACGGCCTTCGGGCGGATCGTGATGTCGGCCTCGCGCTCGGCCGCCCAGAGGGCGGCGTTGAGGACGAGGTCGAGGTTGTAGAGCGTGCGCAGGTACTGGTTCGAGGCCAGGTCGACGTCGCCGAAGGCGACGATGCGCGTCTCGACGCCGTCGCGGAGGTAGCGGCCGGCGGCGACGAGCGGATGGTAGTCCTCCACGGCGTCGGGCGGCCGCACGGGAGCGGCGCCGTCGACGCGCGAAGGGTCGGGCGCCAGCCACGAGCGGCCGCTCGCGAGGACGACGCCTCGCACCTGGTCCTCCGGCTCCGGCTTGCGCGGGACGAACGGGCGCGCTCCGTGGAAGAACGTCATGCGGCCCTTGTCGAGGCCGCGCGTCACCGGGTGCTCGACGTAGGAGAACGCGAGCGGGCTGAGGCCCGGCGCGTCGCCCGCGACGGCGCCCGACGCGGGGTCCACGACGAGCGCGTCGGGCGACTCGAGCCCGAAGCGCCGCAGCAGCTCCTCGAGGCCGCTCGACGCGCCAGGCTCGAGAAACGCGAGCAGGCGTCCGCCGCGCGCGAGGTCGCGCTCGAGCGCGGCGAGCGACTCCGGGCGCAGCGACCGGCGCGGCGCGAGCGCGACGACGAGCGCGGCGTCGTCGGGCACGTCCGCGCCCGTGCCGGTCACG
>DATAGA010000315.1:0-5703 GCA_036257215.1 Myxococcota bacterium | reverse complement strand
TCGCTCGCCCACATCCCGGGCGGGAACGTCGTGGACGAAGACATGGGCAACCTGCCGAACGTGCAGGCCGGCATGCGCTCGCGCGCGTTCCGCGGGTTGTATCTCGGGGCGCAGGAGGTGCGGATCCGACACTTCCATGAGACGCTGATGGGCTACGTCGGCACGGAGCCGTCGCTTGGCTAAGGACGCGAACGATGACCCGACCGCCGACGCCTGCGATTCCGGACCGGACAGCCGCGTCCCGCGGGCTTCGCCCGCGGTCGCCGCGGCTGGCGAGGCCCTCGAGTGGGTCGCCGCGGAGTGGCTCGCCGACGACGGCGGTGCCGCGGGCGCGCCCGCGGAGAGCCGCGCGGCCGCCGCGCTCGCGCGCGGGCGGCGCGTCGTCGTGTGTCGGGCGGGCGGGCGGCTCTACGCGCTGCTCGACCGCTGCCCCCACGCCTCGGAGCCGCTCTCCGGGGGCGCGCTGCGCGGGTTCGCGCTCGAGTGCCCCTACCATGGCGGGCGGCTCGACGTGCGGGACGGCAGGCCGGTCGGGCTGCCGATCCGCCGGCCCGGCACGGTTCTTCCGGTGCGGGAGGTCGGCGGGCGGGTCGAGATCGGGCTCGCGCCGGACGAGGGCGACGCGCAGGACGACGACGGGCCGGAGCGCCAGCCCGAGGCGAGGAGGACTCCATGCACGAGCTCGTGATCCGCGGCGGGACCATCGTCGACGGGAGCGGCGGCGAGCCGTTCGGGGGCGACGTGGCGATCGACGGCGGGCGCATCCGCACGGTGGGCGCGGTGTCCGAGCGCGGGCGCGAGGAGATCGACGCGCGGGGGCGGCTCGTCACGCCCGGCTTCGTCGACGTCCACACGCACTTCGACGGCCAGGTCACGTGGGACCCGCTGCTCACGCCCTCCTGCTGGCACGGCGTGACGACGGTCGTGATGGGCAACTGCGGCGTCGGCTTCGCGCCGGCGCGTCCGGAAGAACGCGCGTACCTGATCGGCCTCATGGAGGGCGTCGAGGACATCCCCGGCACCGCGCTCGCCGAGGGCATCGACTGGCGCTGGGAGAGCTTCCCGGAGTACCTCGACGCGCTCGAGGCGCGCCGTACGGCGATCGACTTCGGCACGCAGATCGCCCACGGGCCGCTGCGCTTCTACGTGATGGGCGAGCGCGGCGCGAAGAACGAGCCCGCGACCGCGGACGACGTAGCGCGCATGGCGGCGCTCGTGCGCGAGGCCGTCGCCGCGGGCGCGCTCGGCTTCTCGACCTCGCGCACGATCGTGCACCGCGCGATCACGGGCGAGCCGGTGCCCGGGACCTTCGCCGCGGAGGACGAGCTCTTCGGCATCGGCCGCGCGCTCGGCGAGCTCGGCGCGGGTCTCTTCGAGCTCGCGCCGGCAGGCGCGATGGGCGAGGACCTCGCCGCGCCCGCGCGCGAGGTCGACTGGATGCGGCGGCTCTCGCGCGAGATCCGCCGCCCGGTCACGTTCGCGCTGAACCAGAACGACGTCGATCCGAAGCTCTGGCGCGAGGTGCTGACCCTCGTCGAGCAGGCGTTGGCGGACGGCGCCGACATCCGGCCTCAGGTCGGTTCGCGCGCGACGACGCTGCTCATCGGCCACCAGACCTTCCACCCGTTCCAGTACAAGCCGAGCTACGCGGCGCTGGCGGAGCTCCCGCTGCGCGAGCGCGTCGAGGGGCTGCGCGACCCGGCGGTGCGCGCGCGCCTCCTCTCCGAGGAGAGCCGCTTCGACGACCCGCGGCTCATGGTCGTCCACTCGATGATCGCGAACCGACTCGACCGCGTGTACCCGCTCGGCGACCCGCCGGACTACGAGCCCGGCCCGGAGCAGTCGATTGCCGGGATCGCGGCGCGCGAGGGGCGCGACCCGTTCGAGGTGCTCTACGACCGCCTGCTCGAGCGGGACGGGAAGGCCCTCCTCATGCTGACGATCCTCGGCTACAGCGAGGGCGACCTCGAGGCGGTGCGCGCGATGCTCGCGCACCCCGCGAGCGCATTCGGCCTCGGCGACGCCGGCGCGCACTGCGGGGCGATCTGCGACGCGTCGATGACGACGACGCTCCTGACCCACTGGGCGCGCGACCGCCGCCGCGGGCCGAAGCTCCCGCTGCCCTGGGTGGTGCGCAAGATGACGCGCGAGACCGCGGAGCTCTACGGGCTGCGCGACCGCGGCGTCCTCGCGCCCGGCAAGAAGGGCGACGTCAACGTGATCGACTTCGACGGCCTCGCCCTCGAGGCGCCGGTCATGGTCAACGACCTGCCCGCCGGCGGGCGCCGCTTCGTGCAGCGCGCGCGCGGCTACGACGCGACGGTCGTGTCCGGCGTCGTCACGATGCGCGCCGGCGAGCCGACGGGTGCGCTCCCGGGTCGGCTCGTGCGCGGGGCGCGCGCGTCGTGAGCGGCGCCGGCGGGCGCGGCGCGAACCGGTCGCAGGGCGGCGCCGGCGCGGACCAGCGCGGCGCGGACCTTCCGCTTCCGAACGGCTGGTTCGCCGTCGCGTGGAGCCGGGACCTCGCGGAGGGCGACGTCCAGCGCATCCGCTACTTCGACCGCGAGCTCGCGCTCTTCCGAGGCCGCAGCGGCCGCGCCTACGTGCTCGACGCCTACTGCTCGCACCTCGGTGCGCACCTGGCCGAGGGCGGGCGCGTGGTGTCCGACACGCTGCGCTGTCCCTTCCACGGCTGGCGCTACGAGGGCGAGAGCGGCCGCTGCGTCGAGATCCCGTACTGCGCGCGCGTCCCGCAGAACGCGCGCGTCGGCGCGTGGGAGGTGCAGGAGCGCAACCACATGATCTTCGTGTGGCACCACGCCGAGGGCACGCCGCCCTCGTGGGAGGTGCCGGTCGTCGCGGAGCTCTCCGACCCGGCCTGGAGCGAGCCGCGTCGGCTCGAGCTCGACGTGCCCGTCCACATGCAGGACATGCACGAGAACAACCTCGACCCCGTGCACTTCCAGTTCGTGCACGGAATGCTCGAGGTCCCGCCCTCGGAGATCACCTATGCCGACGGCGGCCGCACGATGCGCGTGCAGCACACCGCCGAGCGCGAGCTGCCCTTCGGCACGTTCAAGACGACGCTCGTGCGCGAGTCGTGGGGGCTCGGGCTGGCCTCGGTCCGCACGGAGGGCATCCCCGGGGCCGGGCTCCTCATGTTCTCGTCCACGGCGCCGATCGACGCGCGCAACACGCGCTCGCGCTGGCTCTTCACCGTGACGCGCAACATGGCGGACCTCGCCGGCGAGGAGTTCATCCAGGCGCTCTCGAGCGGCGTGATGCAGGACATGCGGATCTGGCGCAACAAGATCCACCGGGCGCGGCCCGTCCTGTGCGAGGCCGACGCCCACCTCGGCGAGTTCCGCAAGTGGGCGCGCCAGTTCTACTCGCACTCGGCGTGAGTCAGGAGGACCCGATGGACCGCTACCTCGTCATCTCGTCCGACTGCCACGCGGGGCTCCCGCCCGAGCGCTACCGCGACTACGTCGACGAGAAGTACCGGGCGGCGTTCGACCAGGCGCTCCCGATCCAGCTCCAGATGACGCGCGAGGCGGCGAAGAAGTTCCTGGTCGCGGACGTCAACGAGGAGTGGCGACGCGGCATCGAGCCCGAGCTCACCGGCGCCTGGGATCCGGAGCAGCGCGTGCGCGTGCTCGACGCGGACGGGATCGCGGGCGAGGTGATCTTCCCGGACGGGATCACCGAGATGAACATGCCGCCCTTCGGCGCGGGGCTCTCGCTGCCGACGGAGAACGTCGTGCCCGAGCTGCAGTGGGCGGGCGCGCGCGCACACAACCGCTGGCTGGCGGAGCTCTGCGCGACGGCGCCGGAGCGCCACGCCGGGGTCGCGATCGTGCCCGCGCTCTGGGACGTGGCCGAGGCCGTGCGCGAGGCGGAGTGGGCGCGCGCGCACGGACTGCGCGGCGTGCTGATCCCGTGCGCGTGGGGGCGGCAGGCGCCGTACCATCACCCGAAGTACGACCCGCTCTGGGCGGCCTGCCAGGCGCTCGAGCTCGTCTTGCACTTCCACTCGGGCGCGGCGCCCATCGAGGACTACTTCGGGCCGCTGCGCCCGCCCGCGAGCGAGGGCGAGGGCGGAGGCGAGCCCGCGCTGTCCCTGCCCGGAGCGATGGGGATCTACATCTCGGAGGTCGTCTGGTACTGCGTCCGGCCGATCACCTTCATGATCTGGGGCGGCGCCTTCGAGCGCTTTCCGCGGCTGCGCGTCGCGGTGACCGAGGGCACGAGCATCTGGGTGCCCGAGTACCTCGCGCTCCTCGACTTCCGCTACGCCGAGACCCACTACGCGGCCAAGCTCGGGGACTACCGGAGCCACCTGTCGCAGAAGCCGAGCGAGTACTTCCGCCGCAACGTCTTCCTCGGCGCGTCGTGCATGCCTCGTCGGGAAGCGGAGCTGCGCCACGCGATCGGTGTCGGGAACCTGATGTGGGGCAGCGACTACCCCCACCCCGAAGGCACCTGGCCGCGCACCCGCGAGCAGATGGTCGACACGTTCAAGGGCCTTCCCGAGGACGAGATCACCGCCATGCTCGGCGGGAACGCGGCGCGGGTCTACGGCTTCGACGTCGAGAAGCTCGCGCCGCTCGCGGCGCGTATCGGCCCCGCGAAGGCGGCGTTCGCCTAGGAGAGGGACCATGGCACGGCTCCGCTACGTGAAGACGGTCGAGCAGGTGAAGCGCGACGCCGAGCGCAACCCCGAGTTCCTCTCGAGCACCGTGCGCTCGCTGCGCGTCGTCTACGAGACGGACCCGGCGGTCGCGGCGGCGCTCGTGCCGCGCCCGCTCGAGCCGGCGCCCCGTCCGGAGATCTGCGCGACGTTCTCCCACGTCGCGATGCACGTCTCGCCGAAGCTCACCATCGAGATCGGCTCGGCGATCTTCGGGGCGCGCGCGCAGTACGGCGGCAGCGAGGGCATCTGGCTCGTCGCGATGCCCATGACGAGCGAGCAGGCGGTGCTCGGCGGGCGCGACACGTATGGAGAGCCGAAGAAGATCGCCCAGATCGCCTTCGAGCAGGTTGGCGACGCGGTGTCCGCATCGGTGACGCGCATGGGCATCCCGTTTCTCTCGGCGCGCGGCACGCTGCGCGAGGCGCTCGGCCCCCGCGAGCTCGTCGAGCGCGGCTTCACGGTGAAGGCGCTGCCGGCGTGCGACCCGGGCGCGAAGGGCCTCGCGCTCGACGGCGAGCCGCTGCTCGTCGAGCTCGAGTGGCGTCACCACCACACCGCGGTGCGTCGCGTGGAAGGCGAGCTGCTGCTGCGCGAGTCCCCGTTCGACCCGGTCGCCGACGTCCCCGTGCGCCGCCTCGTCCGCATGGAGTACGAGGAGGGCACGACCCAAAGCAACGGCCGCGTCCTCCGCCCCCTCCCCCCCGAGTGGGTCCTCCCCATCCTCCACCAACGCTACGACGACCCCCGCGCCGAGGGCGTGGACGTCTGAGCAGGGGGCGCTCCGCCTTCTCCCTCCGGGCGACTCGCCCGCGGCGCACGATTGCGTAGCTTCCCCCCAGCTCGACGGGGGATCCTGCCATGGCGGTTTCGCGCTCCTGCTCGGTCGCACTCGCCGTCACGCTCGCCGTCGGCCTGCTTTCGCCGAGCTCGTCGCACGGCGGGCAGCAGGTCTCGGAGACGCCGATCGCGGGCAAGAAGGTGTCGCTCGGGGGCGAGGCGGGAGAGAAGAG
>DATAGA010000285.1:0-8810 GCA_036257215.1 Myxococcota bacterium | reverse complement strand
GGAACGCCGCACATCGGCACCGCGTCCGGCTTGCCCTTGTCGCGGGTCGTGAGGGCGATGTCGAGGAGCGGCGCCGCGAGCTCGGCGTCGCCCAGGAACATCTCGTAGAAGTCGCCCATCCGGTAGAAGAGGATCGCGTCGGGATGGCGCTCCTTGAGCGCGAGGTACTGGCGCATCATGGGCGTGTCGAGGGCGCTGCGGCTCATGCCCGCGCCTCTGCGGACGCGGGTTCGAGCGCCCCGAGCGCCGCGCACGCAGACGCGTGCGCCTCGCACGCCTCCTCGTAGCGCCGCTCGCCGGCGAGGAGGCGCCCGAGCGCCGCGGCTGCGGCGCCCGCGCCGGGCGCGCGGCGCAAGAGCTCGCGCAGCTCGGCCTCGGCGCCCGGGGCGTCGCCCGCGTCGGCCAACACCGACGCGAGCTCGAGCCGCGCGCCCCCGTCGTCGGGCCGCGCGCGCAGGCGCTCGCGCAGGAAGCCGGGAAACTCCGCCGCGCGTCCGACCGCGGCGAACGCGCTGCGCAGCCGGGCGAGCAGCGCCGCGCTCGAGGTCTCGCTGCGCTCGAGCGCCGAGCGCCAGGCCGCGAGCGCGCGCTTCGAGCGGCCGCGCTCGGCCTCGAGCTCGCCGAACAGGGTCCAGGTCGCCGCGGAGGCGTCGTCGAGCCGGAGCGCGCGGCGCGCGGCGCGACGCGCGTCGCGGTGGCGGCCCTCCCGCAGCGCGAGCTCCGCAGCCTCGTGCCAGAGCGACGCCTCGCTCGGGCCCGGGTCGGCGCCGCGCTCGTCCTCGGGCAGCCGCTCGAGAGTCGCGACCAGCCCGAGCGCGCGCTCCGGAGCGCCGCCGGCGCGGTAGAGCGCGATGCGCGCGCGCAGTGCCACGGCGTCGCGCGGGCGCCGCGAGAGGAGCTCGTCGTAGGCGTCGGCCGCGCGCTCGGCGTAGCCGCCGCGCGCGAGGTCCGCGGCGAGCCCGCGCAGCGCGAGGTGCCGGTCGTCCGCGGAGAGGTCGCTGCGCAGGAGCAGGTTCTGGTGCACGCGGAGCGCGCGTCCGACGTCGCCGCGCCGGCGGAACAGCCGGCCGAGCGCGAGATAGGCGGTCACCTGGCTCGAGTCGCGCGCGACGAGCGCGTGCAGCGGCCCTTCCGCGCCGGCCAGGTCGTCGTCGAGCGCGCAGACGAGCGCGCGGCCGAGCGCGTCGGCGACGCTCGGACCGCGGGCCTCGCGCCGGAGCCCCCGTCCGATCCGGCCACGCCATCCGGCGCCCAAAGGAGCTAGCCGCGCCGCGACGCGGCGCCCGTGCCCGTCCCGGCGAGCGCAGTCGCCGACTCGAGGGGCTCGTTGCGCAGCTGGTGGACCTCGGCCTCGAGGGACGTCACGGCGCGCCGGTAGCGGCGCGCGAGGAGCGACGAGCGCAGCAGCCGCACCCCGAACAGGAGCGCGGCCAGCGCGAAGCCGAGCGCGAAGGCGCACAACAGCAGCACCCAGAGCGGCTGCGGCGGCGACGACCAGCCGAACAGCTGCACGGACACGACGTCGGTGTTCCGACCCGTGAACTGGTAGGCAGCCACGAGCAGCGCGGCCACCAGCGCGACGTAGAAGATTCGCAGCAGCGCCTTCATTCCGCCCCCCCGTCGCGGCGCGGGCGCGTTCTCAGTCCGCTTCCGCCCTCGCCGTCACTCCGGCCGGTGCCTCGGCGCCGGCGTCCACCATCTCCTTCAGCTCCTTTCCGACCTTGAAGAACGGCGTGCGCTTGGCCGGGATGAACACCTCCTCCCCCGTCTTCGGGTTCCGGCCTTCGCGCGCTTCGCGCACCTTCACCTGGAAGCTCCCGAAGCCTCGGATCTCGATGCGCTCGCCCGCCTTCAAGGCGTCGGTCATCGCGTCGAAGATCGTGTTGACGACGACTTCGGTGTCCTTCTTCGAGATGTGGGGCGTGAGCGCCGCGACGCGCTCGATGAGCCCGCTCTTCGTCATGCTGCTGGCCCCCAAGGGCACACCTCCCGGGCGCGCTCGCGCGCGCCCGCTACTCGTCGGACTTGCGCCCGAGCTTCTCCTTCAGCAGATCGCCGAGGGTCGTCGTCTGGCTCGCCGCCTGCTGCGCGGCGAAACGCTTGAGCGCCTCGCGCTCCTCCTTGTTGGTGAGCGCCCGGATCGAGAGAGAGATCTTCTGCTCGACCGGGTCCACCTTGGTGACGAGCGCCGTGACCGACTGCCCGGGGCTCACGACGCTCGCCGGGTTCTCGACCTTCTCGGTGGCGAGCTCGGAGGTGTAGATCAGGCCCTCGATGCCCTCCTCGAGCTTCACGAAGGCGCCGAAGTCGGCGACGCTCGACACCTCGCCGGTGACCTCGGAGCCCACCGGGTACTTGCGCTTGATGCCGTCCCAGGGGTTCGGCGAGAGCTGCTTGATGCCGAGCGAGAACTTCTCGTTCTCCCGGTCGATCTTCAGCACCACCGCCTCGATCTCGTCGCCCTTCTGGAACTTCTCGCTCGGGTGCTTGATCTGCTCGGTCCACGAGATGTCGGAGACGTGCACGAGGCCGTCCACGCCCTCCTCGAGGCCAACGAAGACGCCGAAGTTGGTGATGTTGCGGATCGTGCCCCGCACCTGCGTGCCGATGGGGTACTTCTCCTCGATCACGCTCCACGGGTTCGGCTCGATCTGCTTCATGCCGAGCGAGATCTTGCGGTTGTGCTCGTCCACGTCGAGCACGACGGCCTCCACGGCGTCGCCGACGTTCACGAGCTTCGAGGGGTGCTTCACGCGCTTCGTCCACGACATCTCGGAGACGTGGACGAGGCCCTCGATGCCCGGCTCGAGCTCCACGAAGGCGCCGTAGTCCGTGAGCGACACGATCTTGCCGTTGATGCGGCGGCCGATCTGGTACCGCATCGCGGCGTCGCGCCACGGGTCGGGCTGGATCTGCTTCAGACCGAGCGAGACGCGCTCGCTCTCGGGGTCGAAGCGCAGCACCTTCACCTTGATCTCGTCGCCGACCCGGAACAGCTCGCTCGGGTGGTTGACGCGGCCCCACGACATGTCGGTGACGTGCAGCAGGCCGTCGATGCCGCCGAGGTCGATGAACGCGCCGTAGTCCGTGATGTTCTTGATCACGCCGTCGACGATCTGACCCTCCTGCAGGGTCTCGAGCGTCGTCTCGCGCAGCTTCTCGCGCTCCTTCTCGAGCAGCGCGCGCCGGGAGAGCACGATGTTCCCGCGGCGCTTGTTGAACTTGATGATCTTGAACGCGAGCTTCTCGCCGATCACGGCCTCGAGGTTGCGCACCGGGCGCAGGTCGACCTGGGAGCCCGGCAGGAACGCCTTCACGCCGATGTCGACGGCGAGGCCGCCCTTCACGCGCGAGAGGATGACGCCCTCGACGGGCTCGTCCGCCTCGTAGGCCTTGCTGATGTCGTCCCAGATCTTGAGCCGGTCGGCCTTCTCCTTGGAGAGGACGATGCGGCCGCTGTCGTCCTCGATCTCCTCGACCAGGACGTCGACGCGGTCGCCGACGTTGACGAGCAGGTGCGCGTCGTCGTCCATGAATTCCCAGGCGTCGATCAGGCCCTCGGATTTGAAGCCTACGTCGACCTGGACGTGGTCCTCGTCGACGTGCGTGACGATGCCCTGGACGAGCTCGCCTTCCTTGATCTCGCGGCCCTGCTTTTCGAAGAGGTCGGCGAAACTCTCGCCGGGGAGGTTGGTGGTTTCAGTCATGCGAAGAACTCAGTGCTCCTTTCGAGCGGGGATTTTCCGGGTGGTCGCCCCCGGATCGGGCGTCGTCCGCGAAGCGCGCGAGGGAGTCGCGCGCGCTCGCGAGGAAGCGTTCGACCGCCTCGGCGTCGCCCTGCTCCACCGCGCGAGCGAGCTCGGCGAGGCGGGTGGCGAGGAGGCCGAGCGGTCCGGCCAGCGCCTTGCGATTGGCGCATAGAATCTCCGCCCAGAGCTCGGGGTCGCTCCAGGCGATGCGGCTGAAGTCGCGGAACCCGGGGCCGCGCACGGCGGCGGCGTCGCGCGGGGCCTCGGAGAGCGCGCGGGCGTAGGCGAAGGCGAGCGCGTGCGGGAGGTGGCTCACCCACGCGACCTCGGCGTCGTGGCGGTCGGGCTCGCGCAGCACGACGTGCGCGCCGAGCGCCTCGAAGAACGCGGTCACCTTCGCGACCGCCCGCGCCGGCGCGTCGCGCCCCGGCGCGACGATGCACGCGGCGCCCGCGAGCAGGGCGGCGCGCGCGTGGTCGAGCCCGCGGCGGTGGCTCCCGGCCATGGGGTGGGCGCCCACGTACGCGACGCCCGGCGGAAGGAGGCCCGGCAGCGTCTCGGAGAGCGCGCCCTTGAGACTTCCGACGTCCGTCACCACCGCCCCTTCGGCAAGCGCCCGTGCGGCGCGGCCGAGGACGGGCGCCATGGCGCCGATCGGCGTGGCGAGCACGACGAGCTCGGCCCCGGCGACCAGCTGCTCGACGTCCGTGCCGGCCTCGTCGGCGACGCCGTCGCGCAGCGCGGCGGCGGCGGTCTCGCGCAGTCGCGCGACGCCGACCACGCGGCGCGCGACGCGGCGCGTCCGCGCGGCCGCCGCCACGGAGCCCCCGAGGAGCCCGAGGCCGATCACCGCGACGCGCTCGAAGGCCGGGCCGCTCACGCCGCCGCCCGCAGCGCGCGGAGCGCCCGCACCGCCCGCTCGTTCTCGGCCGCCGTGCCGATCGTGATGCGCACGTGGTCGGGCAGCCCGAAGCCGCCCATCGGCCGCACGATCACACCCTGGCGCAGCAGCACGTCGTAGGCGCCCGCGCCGGCGCGCACGAGCACGAAGTTCGCGTCGGTGGGCGTCACCTCGAGGCCGAGCGCGCCGAGCTCGCGGGTGAGATAGGCGACACCCTCGCGCGTCACGGCGAGCGTGCGCTCCACGTGCTCGGTGTCGTCGAGGGCGGCGAGCGCCGCCTCCTCGGCGAGCAGGCTCACGTTGAAGGGGTGGCGCGCGCGCTCGAGGTAGCCCGCCAGCTCGGGGTCCGCGACGCCGTAGCCGATGCGCACGCCGGCGAGCCCGTAGAGCTTCGAGAACGTGCGCAGCACGACGGTCCCCGGCCGGCGTGCCACCCAGGCGAGCGCGTCCGGGAAGTCCGGCCGCACGGCGAACTCGCGGTACGCCTCGTCCACGACGAGCACGACGTCGGGCGGGAGCGCGGCGGCGAACGCGTCGAAGGCCGCGGCCCCGACGCTCGTCCCGGTCGGGTTGTTGGGGTTGCAGACGAAGACGACCCGCGTGCGCGGCCCGACGGCCTTCGCCATGGCGGAGAGGTCGTGGCGGAGCGCGCCGTCGAGCGGGACGCGCACCGCGTCCGCGCCCATGCCCTGGACGACGATCGGGTACATGGCGAACGAGGGCCAGGCGAACACGGCCTCGTCGCCGGGTCCGAGGAAGGCCTTCGACACGAGCTCGAGCAGCTCGTCGCAGCCGCAGCCGAACACGAGCTGTTCGGGGGCGACGCGCAGGCGGCCGCTCAGCGCCTGGCGCAGCCGGAAGCTCGCGCCGTCGGGGTAGCGGTGCACGCGCGCGGCCGCGCGCTGGAGCGCCGCCACCGCCTTCGGCGAGGGCCCGAGCGGGTTCTCGTTCGAGGCGAGCTTGATCGAGTCGCGGATCCCGAGCTCCCGCTCGAGGGTCTCGATGGGCTTGCCGGGCTCGTAGGGCTTGAGCTCCGCGACGTGCCGCTTCACGCGGTCCCCGAGGCTCACGACGCGCCTCCCGGCCGCGCCGGCGCCGCCGCGCGCGGGAAGGAGCCGAGGATGCGTGCCGAGTGCGACACGCGCTGCGCGTCGGCGAGCGCGGCCGCCACCGCCGCGTCGCTCTGGTGACCCTCGAGGTCGAGGAAGAAGACGTACTCCCAGGGCGTCTCCTTGCGCGGGCGCGCCTGGATGCTCGTCAGGTTCACGCCGTGGCGCGCGAAGGGCTCGAGCAACCGGTGGAGCGCGCCGGCCTCGGCCTTGCGCACGGTGAAGACGACGGAGGTGAGGTCGCACCCGCTCGGGCCGGGCGCGTTCCCGCCGACGACGAGGAAGCGCGTCGAGTTGTCGCGCCGATCCTGGATGCCGGCGGCCGCGACGCGCAGCCCCAGCAGCTCCGCGGCGAGGCGGCTCCCGACGGCCGCGACGTCGTCCTCGCGCGCTGCGAGCTCGGCGGCCGCGACGGTGCTCGCGACCTCGAGCCGCTCGGCGCCGGGGAGCTTCTGGTCGAGCCACGCGCGGCACTGCGCGAGCGGCTGGGGATGGGACGCGACCCGGCGCACGTCCTCGAGGCGCCCGCTGCGCGAGGCGAGGCAGAGCGCGATCGGCAGCACCGCTTCCGCGCAGATCGGGAGCTCCGACTCGACGAAGGTGTCGAGCGTCTGCGTGACGACGCCCTCGGTCGTGTTCTCGACCGGCACCACGCCGTGGTCGGCCGCGCCGCGCTCGACCGCCGCGAAGACCTGCGGGATGGAGGCCTCGGGCAGCAGCTCGGCCTCGCCGCCGAACACCTCGCGCGCGGCGAGGTGCGAGAAGGTGCCGGCAGGCCCGAGGTAGGCGACGCGCAGGCGTGCCTCGAGCGAGCGGGTGCCGGAGACGATCTCGCGGAAGACCGAGCGCAGGGCCGCCGTCGGGAACGGCCCCGGGTTCGCGGCCTCGAGCGCGGCGACGAGGTCGCGCTCGCGCGCCGCCTGGTAGACGGGCGCGCCGGCGGCCCGCTTGTGCTCGCCCACCTGCTGCACCAGCCGAGCGCGCTCGTTCAGGCGGTCGAGGATCGCGCGATCGACCTCGTCGATCGCGTCCCGGAGCGAGGCGAGCGCGGCGTCGGGGTCGGGGGTCGCCAGGCGGGCCGTCGGCCCGAGCTGCACCGTCGCTCGATCGCGTGTGGCGTCGCTCATCGTGCCCCGGGCCGCGCCGCGCGAACGCGACGCCCTTCACGCCCCCGCGGCAGGCGTCGCCTGTCGGCGGGAGCGCGTCTAACCCCCCGAAAAAGCTGGGGCAAGGTAGACGACGAGCCCCCGAGCGGTCAATGTCGGCGTCGCAGTTTTCCTCGCTGCGACGGGCAGTTGCGCGACCGCTTCCCGCGGGCATCGGGGAAACCCCCAGGGGCCCTCCGTCAACTCCGCGATTTTCAACGTTAAATCGCCTCGCGGCGCTTACGAGCTGCGGTCAAGTGGCAAGGCCCGGGGGTCGATATTCCCCGCGGAGACGACCGCCCTGCCCATGGCCGACCCGCAGCCGCCGCCCGACCGCGTTCCCTTCCGAAGCCTCGCGACGAAGGTGATCGCGGTCGTCTTCCTGGCGACGGCCCTCACGGCGGCGGTCGTGAGCTGGATCTCGGTGCACTCGACCCACGCGTTCCTCGAGCGCCGGATCGAGGCGAGCTATCCGGCGATCCTCGAGCGGACCGCCGAGCGCCTGCACACCTTCGCAGGCGAGGTGCGCGGCGAGGTGACCGAGCTCGCGGCGCAGGTCGACGGCCCGGGGAGCGAGGCGCCCGCGCGCTGGCTCGCGCGCACCGACGAGTTCGACGGCACCGCGCTCAGCGACGGCGGCGGTCGCGTGCTCGCGCGGGCGGGCGACGTCGCCTGGCCCGAGGTGCTGCCCGCCGAGGCGCGCGACCGCGCAGGCGCACTCTGGACCGTCGGCCCGGTCGGCGCGACGAGGCTCGCGATCTCGGCGCCCGTGGCGTCCGGGTCGGGCCAGCCGCTGCTCGTCCACGCCTCGATCGGCCGGCGGACGCTCGCCGGCCTGCTCGCGAGCGACGGCCTCGGCGCGGCCGGCCGCATCGTCCTGCTCGGGCCCGACGGCCGCGTCGTCGCGAGCTCGGTCGGGCGCGGCGAGGCCGCGCCGGGCACGCTGCCCGCCGCCTCGCTCGATCAGCTCGAGGAGGGCACGGTGGGCGAGTACGCGGGCCGCGACGGCGAGCGCATGGTCGGCGCCGTGCGCTCGCTCTCCGGAAGCCCGCTGCGCCTGCTCATCGAGGAGCCTTTCGAGAAGGCCTACGAGCCGGTGCTCGCCGTCGTGACCCGCGTCTTCGTCATCGACCTCGGCATCATCCTCGCGTTCAGCTTCATCGCCTGGCAGGTGACGGCCGCCATCGTGAAGCCGATCGAGGCCCTCTCGAGCGGCGCGCGGCGGATCGCGCAGGGCGACTTCGACGTCAAGCTGCACGAGAGCCACCGCCGCGACGAGATCGGGGTCCTGACGCGGGCGTTCAACGAGATGACCCGCAAGCTGCTCGCGCACCGCGCCGAGATCGAGACTGCGAACCAGAAGCTCGTGCTCCAGAACGACCAGCTGCAGCGCGCCAACGAGGTGCTCGAGCAGCTCTCGATCACCGACGGCCTCACGAAGCTCCACAACCACCGCTTCTTCCAGGACCACCTGACCCGCGAGATCAAGCGCGTGAGCCGCACGGGCGAGCCGCTCGCGATGCTGATCTGCGACATCGACGACTTCAAGCGGCTCAACGACCGCCTGGGCCACGCCGCCGGCGACGAGCTCCTGGTCGGGATCGCGCGCGTCCTGAACGACGCGATCCGCGAGGCCGACTTCCTCGCCCGCTACGGCGGCGAAGAGTTCATCGCCCTCGCCCCGAACACCGACCTGCGCGGCGCCGTGGTGCTGGCAGAGAAGATCCGCGAGGCGGTCGCCGCGGGCTCCTACATCCTCGACTCGTCGCACCAGCTGACCAAGGTCACGGTGTCCGTCGGGGTCGCCCAGTACAGCGGGAGCCGCAAGCGCTTCTTCCAGGCCGCCGACCAGGCGCTCTACCGCGCGAAGGCGGCCGGCAAGAACTGCGTGATGGCGGAAGGCGAC
>DATAGA010000183.1:0-3756 GCA_036257215.1 Myxococcota bacterium | reverse complement strand
CTGCTAAACGCCCCACGCCGCGGCCAGCGCGGCGTGGGCAGCGAGGTCGCCGCCGAGCGCGGCGGGGACGATGCGCAGGTTGCGGAAGAGCTGCGGCCACGTGTTGGCCGCGACCTGGCGGCGCACCGGGTCGAAGCAGAGCGCCTCGCCCGCGGCTGTGGGAATCGTGCCGAGCACCACGACCTCCGGCGCGAACGCGAACGCCGTGATCGCCACGAGACGCCCGAGGTGGTGGTTGTAGCGAGCCATCTCGGCGAGAGCGAACGCGTCGCCCTCGCGCGCCGCCGCGACGAGGTGCCGCGCCGTGATGCGCTCCTTTCCGCCCGCGAGCGCGGCGACGCGGCTCTCGGCCTGCGCGATCGCGCGCAGCCGGCGCGCGAGCGAGGCGCCGCCGAGGTACGCCTCGGCGCACCCGCGCAGTCCGCAGCTGCACACGTCGCCTTCCCACACGAGCTGCACGTGGCCGAGCTCGCCCGCGCCGGCGCGTACGCCGCGGTAGAGGCGGCCGTCGAGGACGAGGCCGCCGCCCACGCCCGTCGACATAGTGAGGTAGACGACGTGGCGCGCGCCGCGCCCGGCGCCGAAGCGCCACTCGGCGAGCGCGGCCGCGTTCGCGTCGTTCTCGAGGTGGATCGGGAGGCCGAGGGCCTGCGCGAGCTGGTCGCGCAGCGGGACCGCATCCCAGCCCGGGAGGTTCGGCGGGCGGAGCACCGTCCCGGTGTCGGGGTCGAAGGGACCCGGCACGGAGACGCCGACCGCCTGCACGCGGGCGCCTTCCGCGCGCGCCTCGGCGATCAGCCCGGCCGCGTCCTTCGCGATCCGCGCGACGTCCGCGGCCGGGTCGCCCGAGGGCTCGGTCGGCCGCCGCTGCTGGCGCAGCGGCCGGCCCTCGGCGTCGCCGAGCGCGAAGGCGACCTTCGTCCCGCCGAGGTCGATCCCCAGCAACGCCGCGTCGCGGACGGGGGGCTCCACCGCCGCAGTATGGGGCCCGCCCCGGCGAGCGACCAGCCGCGTCCCCGCCGGCTCAAGTCGGCCCCACGGCCCGGCCGATACGTCTCTCGGACGCGCAGCTTCGGCGCAGGATGGGCCCGAAGCCGCGCGGTGGAGGGATCCGATGCGACGCCTCGTGGCCGCCCTCGTGCTCGCGACGAGCACCGCACTGCCCGGCTGCTCGATGATCAACTACGGCCAGTTCGACCCGCTCGCGAGCGGCCGTGCCTTCGACGACACCCAGGTGCGCTTCAACCGTCTCGTGCGCTGGGGCCAGTGGAAGAAGGCCGCCGAGATGGTGGCCGTGGACCAGCGCGAGGAGTTCCTGACCGTCGGCCAGGCGCTGACCGACGTCCGCTTCACCGACTGGGACGTGGTCACGATGGAGATGGGCGACGGCCTCGAGAAGGCCACGGTCGAGGTCCGGATCGAGGGCTACCGCGACTCCACCCTCACGCACCACGCGGCGGTCATGGTCCAGGAGTGGGAGCGCCTCGAAGGGGTGACCAGCCCCTGGGTGGTGCGGCCGCGCCTGGACGAGCTGAAGCTCGCCTTCGTCGGGCGCTAGCTGCGCGGCCACGGGCGGGGATCCTCGTGGAGCCGAACCCGACGATCCTCGTGGTCGACGACGTCCCGCTCTTCCGGGAGCTCGAGGCCCTCTTCCTCGCGCGCTGCGGCCGCGTGATCACCGCCGCGAGCGGGCACGAGGCGCTCGCCGTGGCCGAGCGCGAGCGCCCGGCGGTCGTCGTCCTCGACGCCCACCTGCCCGACCTCTCCGGCGAGGAGGTGTGCCGGCGCCTCAAGGCGACCTACGCGGACGAGGAGGCGCCCATCGTGGTCGTCACCGGAAGCGGCGCCGCCGACGAGCACGCCGCGGTGATCCGCGCCGGCGCCGACGACGTCCTCGCGAAGCCGCTCTCGCGCATGGCGCTCGTCGAGACCGTGCAGCGCTTCACGCGCTTCCCCGAGCCGCGCGGCCTGCCGCGCGTCTCGCTCGAGACGCCCGTCCACATCCGCGCCGCGGACGGCTCGGCCTGGGGCCGCTCGCGCAACCTCTCGCGCGGCGGGATGTTCGTCGAGTGCGAGGCCGAGGTCGGCAGCGAGGAGCTCGACCTCGAGTTCCGGCTGCCCGGAAGCGCCGACCCGCTCTGCCCCACCGCGCGCGTCATCTGGCGGAGACCGCGGGGCGAGCGCGCTCGCGCGAACGGCATCGGCGTGCGGTTCCTCGAGCTCGACGCGCCGGCGGCGCGGCGGCTCGACGCCTACGTCCACGAGTGGGCGCATCCGGACGCGCTCGCGTTCGCGATGCCCCGCGCCTCGGGAGGGATCACGTGAATCGGCGCTCGCTCCTTCTACTGGCGGCGATCGGGGCGGGCTTCGCCTACCCGGCTGCCGCGCCGCTCGTGCTCGCGCAGCCCGCCAAGCTCGACGCCGAGACGGCGCCCGACCTCACCCTGTACCGCGACGCGATCACCCGAGCCCAGGGCCAGGTGCGCGCGGCGCGCGAGAAGCTCGACGCCGCCGAGCGCGACCTGCGCTACCAGCGCCACCGCAAGCGCCCGCGCGGCGACGCCGCCGGCGACATCGACGCGGCGAAGGGCGAGCTGGCCGCCGCCGAGACCGAGCTCGCCCGGGCCGTCGACGAGGGCCGCCGCGCCGGGCTCCTGCCCGGCGACCTGCGCGCCCTCGGGGTCGAGGAGTAGGGGCGACGGGAGCCGGGGACGCCGGCTCCCGTCGGCTAGATCAGTCGCGGTTCCACAGGAAGTGCTCGCCGAGCAGCTCCTGCTCGTCGACCACGTCGCTCTCGCCGTAGTCGAAGATGCTCTGGCTCCGGATGCCGAAGCCCGGCCCGAACGACTGGCGATCGCCGCGCACGACCATGAGGATCTTGTCGCCCTGTCGCACGACGGTGTCGTGGGTGGTGAAGACGCTGCCCTGCGGCCGCACTCGCACGTCCTCGACCACGACCGGCCCCGTCTCCGCCATGGTCGACGGCACGCGCACCTGGAGGTCGCGGCCCACGCGCACCATGGCCTCGGGGCCGTCCGCCGGCAGGCCCGGCGCGTAGCCGCCGGAAACCGCCGCCGCGTACGCGGCCTCCTCGTCGAGCTCGCGGTTCAGCGCGCGCAGGCGGGCGAGCCGCTCCGTGAGCTGCACGACGTACTGCGTCTCCGCCTCGGGCTTGGCCGGCGTGTAGCGGCCGTAGCTGCCGAGCTTCGCGCCGGGCACCTCCTTCGCGGTGGCCCGATAGCGCTCGGGGATCCGCTTCGCGTCGTCGGTGTAGGAGACCGTCCCGTCTTCTGCCGTATACGAGAACAGCGTCCCCGCCGCTGCAGGGAGCGTCCCCGCCGCGAGCGCGACCGCCGTCGTCCACATCCACAGGTTCCGCATCCGCATGTGCAGCAACTCCTTCTGCCCGTCCGCGTGGGAGTGGCCATTGTATGACGAAAAGTGTCACCCGGTGACGGACCTCGTCGCGCTGCACGCGCACGACGGGCTCGCGCGGCGGCAACGCGCGCGCGCCGGGGGCGCAGCCCCCGCGCGAAGAGCCCGGAACCCCTCGCGGGTTGACACCCCCGACCCGATTTCTACCCTTACGACGCTTTGCTGCGGGGTAGAGCAGTCTGGTAGCTCGTCGGGCTCATAACCCGGAGGTCGCAGGTTCAAATCCTGCCCCCGCTACCATGCATGGAGGAGCCCGGAGACCGCTGGTCCCGGGCTCCTCTTGCTTCTAGCGTCAGCTCGAAGCGCCCCTCCACGCGGAAG
>DATAGA010000136.1:0-1642 GCA_036257215.1 Myxococcota bacterium | reverse complement strand
GCGCGGTCGCCGCGAGCGACGGGGGCGCGCTCGTCGTCGTGGGCGAGGACGGCGCGCCCGCCGACGCCGCGCGTGCGCCGGCCCTGGCGGACGCCGCCGCGCACGCGCTCGCGGCGCAGCGCCGGGGCGAGGAGGGCCGCGCGTCGGAGGCGCTGGCTCCCGACGTGCGCGAGCGGCTCGAGGCGCTCGGCTACGTGGAGGGCGACGACTGACGTGCGCGAGCGGCCGGGTCGTCAGCTGCGGCGCAGCGCCTGGAACGGCTCGCGCTGGAGCATGTAGTCCGAGGGCACCTGCTGGCGCGCGACGCCGGCCTGCGCGGCCGCCTGCGCGACGGCGCGCGCCACGGCGCGGTGGACGTCGCGGCGCAGCGGGTTCGGCACGAGCTCCTTGTCGCCGGCGAGGCCCGCGATCGCGTTGGCCGCCGCCAGGTACATCGGCTGCGTGATGCGCCGCGCGCGCACGTCGATGGCGGCGCGCAGGATGCCCGGGAAGCCGAGCAGGTTGTTCACCGAGCGGCCGTCCGCGGCGAACGCCGCGCCGGCCGCGAGCGCGTCCTCGGGCTTGATCTCCGGGTCGGGGTTCGTGAGCGCGAGGATGCCCTGGCCCCGGCGCACGTCGGACGGCGAGAGGAGGCCGCTGCGGCCGCTCGTCGCGACGAGGACGTCGGCGCGCCGCGCGAGCTCGGCCTGGCTCTCGACCGGCTCGCCGCCGAGCGCGCGCAGGCGCGCGCGCGCCGCCTCGGAGGGGTCGAAGCCGAGCACGGGACGGCGCGTGGCGAGCCCGACCATCCGCGCGATCGCGGTCCCGGCCGCGCCGAGCCCGAGCACGCCGACCACCGCGCCCTCGAGCGCGAGCCCGGCGCGCTTCATCGCGTTCTCGAGCGCGGCGTGCACGGCGACGGCGGTGCCGTGCTGGTCGTCGTGGAGGACCGGCATCTCGAGCGATTCGACGAGGCGGCGCTCGACGTCGAAGCACACCGGCGACTCGATGTCCTCGAGCTGGATCGCGCCGAAGCCCAGCGCGATGCGCTGGACCGTCTCCACGATCTCGTCCGCGTTGCGCGTGTCGAGCACGATCGGGAAGGCCGAGATCCCCACGAACTGGTGGAGCAGCGCGGCCTTGCCCTCCATCACGGGGAGCGACGCGACCGGCCCGACGTTGCCGAGCCCGAGGACGCGCGTCCCGTTCGTCACGATCGCCACGGTCTTCCCGCGGATCGTGTAGGTGTACGACTCCTCGGGGTCGCTCACGATCGAGCGCACCACCTCGGCGACCCCGGGCGTGTACACGCGCCGCAGGTCGTGCAGCGTCTGCACGGGGTGCGTGGCGCGCACCTCGAGCTTGCCGTCGATGTGGAACTCGTGGACGTCGTCGATGACGTCGATCACCTCGACGCCATCGAGCGCGTTGACCGCGGCCAGCGTCTTCTCGAGCACGCCGGCGTCCTCCACGAGCACGTCGAGGTCACGCACGATGTGGTCGGGGCCGACCCACACCGTGCGGATGTCGCCGATGTTGACGCCCGTCGAGCCGATCGCGGTCGCGAGCCGGCCCAGCACGCCGGGCCGGTGGTCGTTGCGGCAGCGCAGCGTGCGCAGGAGCAGGTCGGCCATGGGCGGCGAGGATACCGAGTGCGAGGGTC
>DATAGA010000126.1:0-2039 GCA_036257215.1 Myxococcota bacterium | reverse complement strand
TCCGGTCCTCGCCCGGGAAGGGCTCCTCGAGCCCGCAGTTGAAGAAGAACGTCACGTGGGCGTACTTCTCCGTCTCCGCGATGCGCAGCTGCGCCAGCCCGCGCTCGGCCAGGAGCTCGGGCAGGATGTGCGGCGGGAGCGCCGAGGTGAACGCGATCGGGAGCCCGAACTCGGCGTCGTACTCCGTCATGCACACGAAAAGGCCAGGCGTCACGATGCGCTTGCGCTGTAGCTGCCCCGCGAAACGCTCCGGCCGGGCGCTCGTCAGCGCGTTCGTGAGCTCGCGCGCGCGGTCCGCGCGGAAGTTGAAGAAGACGACGGGATCGCCGTCGGAGATCCGCGGAGCGTCGAGCACGATACGCGGCTTTGCGAACTCGTCCGTCTCGCCCGCCGCGTACGCGGCCTCCACCGCGGTGAGCGGGTCGCGCGCGGGCTCGCCCTCGCCGAGGACGAGCGCGTGGTAGGCGAGCGCGACGCGCTCCCAGCGGTTGTCGCGGTCCATGGCGTAGTAGCGCCCGATCACCGTCGCGATCCAGCCGCGCGCCGCCTCGACCTCGGGTAGCACCTGGCGCAGGAAGCCGAGCGCGCTCGAGGGCGGCGTGTCGCGCCCGTCGAGGAACGCGTGGAGCGCCGGGCGCACGCCGCGCCGCGCGCACTCGCGCACGAGCGCGATCAGGTGGTCGAGGTGGCTGTGCACGCCGCCGTCCGAGACGAGGCCGAGCAGGTGGAGCGGCCGGCCCTCGCGCGCGGCCAGCGCGAGCGCGGCGTCCAGCTCGGGATTGCGCGCGACTCCGTCGCCCCTGAGCGCCTTCGAGATGCGCGTCATGTCCATGTCGATGATCCGGCCGGCGCCGAGCGTCATGTGGCCGACCTCGGAGTTGCCCATCTGTCCGGGCGGCAGCCCGACCGCCTCGCCGGAGGTCGCGATGCGCGCCATCGGGTGGTCGCGGCGCAGCCGCGCGAAGAACGGCGCGTGCGCGCGCGCGGTCGCGTCCGCGGGCCCGCCGTCGCCGAGGCCGAAGCCGTCGAGCACGACCAGGACGACGGGCTGCGTCACGGCGCGCTCCGGCGCTGCACGGCGCCGCCCGGCGTCGCCTCGAACCACGTCGCCGGCGCGTCGGCCCACAGGCGCTCGAGGTCGTAGTGGTCGCGGGTCTCGCCCTGGAAGACGTGGATCACGACGTCGTCGAGGTCGATCAGAACCCACTGGCCGCCCTCGAGGCCCTCGACGCCGAGCGGCTGGCGGCCGAGCGCGGCCGCGCGCTCCACCACGGCGTCCGCGACCGCGCGCACGTGTCGGTCGGACGTGCCCGAGGCGATCACGAACGCGTCCGTGAACGACGTCAGCTCGGACACGTCGAGCGCCACCACGCGCTCCGCCTTGCGGTCCACCGCGGCCTCTGCCAAGGCGCGGGCGGTGTCGGTCGCCTCCTGCGTCCGTGTCAAACGACTCCTCCTTGCGCGTACACCCGGCTCTCCACGAGCGCGTCGTGGATCGACTCGGGCACGAGGTAGCGCACCGAGCGGCCCGCGCGGAGGCGCGCGCGCACGTCGGTCGCCGAGACGTCGAGGGGCGCGATCGGCACCCAACGCGCCCAGGTGTCGCCGCTCCGGTGGCGCGCGGCGTGCCCGCCCGGCTCGAACGAGAACGCCGCTGCCAGCGCGGGCGGAAAGATCCGCTCGAGCGGCCCCGGCGCGTCGCCGGCGAGCGCTGCGGGAACGCCGTCCGGCTCGTAGGTGCCCGGGCGCGCCATCACCGCGAGGTGCGCGAGCCGCAGCAACGCCTCCGGCTCGCGCCAGCTGCCGAGCTCCACGAGCGCGTCCGCGCCGACGACGAAGACCGGTCTTGCCGGCGCCACGCGCGCGCCGATCGCGCGCAGCGTGTCGACGGAGAACGAGGGGCCGCGTCGCTCGAGCTCGAGCGCGTCCACCTCGAAGCGCTTGTTGCCCGAGGTCGCACGGCGCACCCATTCGAGCCGCAGCGCCGCGGGCGCGACCGCGTCGCCGCGCTTGTGCGGCGGGTCCGCGGCCGGCACGAA
>DATAGA010000044.1:0-2025 GCA_036257215.1 Myxococcota bacterium | reverse complement strand
CGGCGAGTGCACGAGCTGCGTGCGGCGGCTGCCGCTGACGAGCGACGGCGAGCCGGCGCTGTGGAACGCGTTCGGCGGGCGCTGGGGCAAGCAGCGCTGCATCCTCGCCGGGTCGTACTGCGACGCCTCGAGGGCGCCCGGCGCACCGTCGCGGCAGGGCCGCTACCAGGACCCCGGCGAGCCGGGCCCGTGGCTGTGCCTCGCCGACCCGGACGACCCCGACGCACGCGGCCTCCGGCGCTGCACGTCGTCCGCCGATCCGGACGAAGAGATCCCGGGCTTCGAGCAGGCGGGCTGATGGCGCGGCCGCGCGGGATCGACGGCGTCATCCGCCGGATGCGGGCGATCCTCCGCGAGCTCCCGCCCGAGGACGGCGTCGCCGCCTTCACGCGCCTCTACCTCGCGGTCACCGAGGCGGTCTCGGCCCAGGCGCGGCAGTTCGAGAACGAGCCGTTCCTGCGCGCGCTCGACGTGGCCTTCGCGAACCTCTACTTCGACGCGCTCGACGCGCTCCGCAGCGGGAACGGCGCGGTTCCCCGTGCGTGGGCGCCGCTCGTCGAGGCACGCGGGCGCCCCGGCGTCCTCCCGCTGCAGTTCGCGCTCGCCGGGATGAACGCGCACATCAACCGCGACCTCCCCGTTGCGCTCGTTCAGACGTGGAAGGAGCTCGCCCTCGCGCCGCGCAGGCGCTCGCCGGAGCGCCGCGACTTCCGCCGCGTGAACGCGCTGCTCGAGCAGACGGAGGCGCGCGTGAAGCCCACGCTCGTGACGGGACCGGTTGTCGCCGTCGACATCTCCCTCGGCCGGCTCGACGACGTGCTCGCGATGTGGAAGGTCGCGAAGGCACGCGAGGCCGCCTGGGTCAACGCGGAGACGCTCTGGGCGCTCCGCGAGGCGCCCGCGCTGCAGCGGTCGTTCCTCCGCACGCTCGACCGGACGATCGGCCTCGCTGGCCGCGGGCTCCTCCGCCCGCTGTGAGGTCTACTCCTCCGGGCGCAGACAGCAGCGCCACTGCCTGAGCAACGCGGCCGCGCCGACCGCTCCCTCGCGCTGCCAGTTGTTCGCCCTGGCCCCGACCGCGTTCGGGCCCTGCGTCCAGGCGATCACCGGCTCCCGGTCGTCGAGCCAGCAGAGGTACCGGCCGCCCGCGTAGTCGGCCTCGCCGCGGAACGACTGCGGCGTGCAGTTTCCGCTGCGAGGCTCGATACCGATCTCGTCGCGCGTGCGCAGGAACCACGCATCGCGAACCTGTTGACCTTCGAACAGGTAGTAGTCCGCCGCCACGCCGGCGCTCGAGCACGAAATGGCTGCGGTCGCGGCCTCGTCGCCCCAGTCGATCGGCTGGCAGTTCGGGCGCGTGATCGCGGGCACCAAGCCGAGCAGCGTCCGCTCCGCCGCCGTCGGGGACGCCTTGCCGCCGAGCCCGGCACCATCGCGGAGGAGGGCGACCCCGGCCGCCACGCCGACGAGGAGGACGGCGGCTGCCAGCGCGGCGAGCCAGCGCCTCGAACGCCACCAGGCTCGCCGGCCCTCGGGTCGGACGATGCCCTCGAGGCGCGCGATCAGCCGCCGCACGTCGTCGCGCCACGCGGTGTCGCGGAGGTCGGTTCCCTGTCGGCGAGCGAGGGGCGCGAGCGAGGGCGGCAGGTCGCTCTCCGCCGGGAACGATGCGCCGCGCACGCTCGCCGGGATGACGGCCACGTCGCGCGCGAGCGCGGTCTCGAGCTCCAGCCGCACGAAGTCGCCGGGGTCGTCGATCCGCCTGCGGCCCGTCTCGTCGGTCACCGTCACCCAGTCGCGGCCGATCAGCGCGATCAGCGCGTCGCACGACGCGACCGCGCTCGTGATCGCCTGCGTGAAGTCGGCGCCGACCTGGATCGTGTCGACGTCCATGAAGACGTTCTCGTCGCCGAACTTCTCTGCGAGCGCGTCGTAGAGCCGGCCGGCGTGGCCGCTCGCGTCCTCCCGGCGGTAGCTGACGAAGACCCGAGGCGGGGACGACCGGCGAATCATCGCCGCGCTAGG
>DATAGA010000023.1:0-19542 GCA_036257215.1 Myxococcota bacterium | reverse complement strand
GCGCCGGCTGATCCGGCTCCAGTGCTACGAGGGGCTCGACGAGGCCAAGGCGCTCTACGAGTGGGAGTACTCGAAGCAGCTGCTCTACACGCAGATCCTGAAGGAGAAGCTCGCCGAGGTGATGGCTGGGGCGACCTCGCTGCGCGACGCCGCGGACCGCGTGGGCGCCGAGGACAGCGTGTTCTTCTCGAGCCGTTTCATCGTGCCGCGGCCGCTGCTCGCCTCGATCACGTCCGACGAGCCGAACCTGCTGCTCATCGACGAGGTCGACAAGTCGGACCCCGAGTTCGAGGCCTTCCTGCTCGAGGTGCTCTCGGACTTCCAGGTGAGCGTGCCGGAGATCGGCACCTTCGACGCCAAGCAGAAGCCGATCGTCTTCCTCACGTCGAACGACGCGCGGGAGATGAGCGACGCCCTCAAGCGGCGCTGCCTCCACCTCTACATCGACTTCCCGAACGGCGAGCTCGAGACGCGCATCCTGGAGACGAAGGTCCCGGGCGTCGGCCACCGCCTGGCGGAGGAGCTCGTGGGCGTGATGCAGCGCCTGCGCAAGCTCGACTTGAAGAAGACGCCTTCCATCAGCGAGACCCTCGACTGGGCCCGAGCGCTTCTCGCGCTCAACACCTCGACCTTGAACGAGGACCTCGTGAAGGACACGCTGAACGTGATCCTCAAGTACGAGGGCGACATCAAGAAGGCCCACGGCGAGCTCGGGCGTCTGATCGCTCGCAAGGCCGAAGAGGAGGCCGCCAAGCCGGCGGCTGCCCCGGGCGCGGCTCCGGCGGCCGCGGCGCCGGCGAAGAAGGGCTCGCTCCACTAGACCGCGCGCACAGGGGAGGGCGGGCGCCCGGCATGCAGCAGAAGATCCTCGAGTTCACGAACCTGCTGCGGAAGTCCGGCGTGCGCGTTTCGGTCGCCGAGTCGATCGACACCTTCCTCGCCCTCGACGAGCTCTCGCTCGGCGACCGCGAGATCTTCCGCGACGCGCTCCGCACCACCATGGTGAAGCGCGGCGACGACATCGCCGCGTTCGAGCACCTCTTCGACCTCTATTGGTCGGCCTTCTACGACGGCCTGCGCGAGACGTTCGACAAGGCCGCCCAGGGCGCCCAGGGCGGCCAGCTCGACCTCGAGCAGCTGATGAAGCAGCTCCGCGAGGGCATGGAGGGCATGCAGGGGTCCCTCGACCTCTCGGAGCTCGCGAAGGCGCTCCTCACGCAGGACCTCTCGAAGCTCGAGCAGCTGATCCGCGAGGCCGCCGAGGCGTCGGGGGTGGGGCGCATCGAGAACATGCTCCAGGTGGGCTTCTTCACGCGCCGCACCATGGAGCAGATGGACGCCGAGGGCGCCGGGCGTCAGCTGCGCGAGCTCGCCCAGCAGCTGCGCGCCGGCGGCATGGCGGACGCCCAGGTCGACGCCCTGATGGACCTGATCGAGCGCTACCTCGAGGCGCTGCGCCAGAGCGTGCGCCAGTTCACCGAGCGCGAGCTCCAGCAGCGCAACTTCGACTACATGGAGAAGTTCCGGCGCGAGTCGCTGCTCGAGAAGAGCTTCTACAACCTGACCGAGGACGAGATCCGGCAGATGCGCGAGGTCGTGACCCGCCTCGCGCACCGGATCAAGAACATCCTTTCGATCCGCAAACGCCGGCTGAAGAAGGGCAAGCTCGACCTGCACACGATGCTGCGCCGCAACATGGCGCACGGCGGTGTGCCGTTCGAGGTGATCTACAAGCAGCGCAAGAAGGACCGGCCGAAGCTCGTCATCCTGTGCGACGTCTCGTCGTCCGTCGCCAACGTCTCGCGCTTCATGCTCCAGTTCGTCTACCAGCTGCAGGAGTGCTTCAACAAGATCCGCTCGTTCGTCTTCGTCTCCGAGCTCGGCGAGGTCACGCAGCTCTTCAAGGACCTCGAGGTGAACCAGGCGATCGAGAAGGCCCTCGACGGGGGCGACGTGATCAACGTCTACACCCGCTCGAACTTCGGGCACGCCTTCCACCACTTCTGGCGGAACTACCTCTCGGCCATCGACAACAAGACGACCGTGCTGGTGCTGGGCGACGCCCGCAACAACTACAACGACGCGAAGGCCTGGTGCCTGCGCGAGGTCCACAACAAGGCCAAGAACGTCGTGTGGCTGAACCCGGAGAGCCCGAGCGCCTGGGGCTTCGGCGACAGCGTGATGGACAAGTACCTGCCCAGCGTGGACGTGGCGGAGGAGTGCCGGAACCTGCGCCAGCTCTCCCGCATCGTGGACCGGCTCGTCCTCTGACGCGCTCGGCGAGCGCCGCAGCGAGCTCGTTTAGCAATCGCGCTTGCGGCCCCTCAAACGCCGACGCCCCGCCGGGCTCGTGGCTCGGCGGGGCGTCGCTTCAGGCGGAGGGCGGTGGATAGATGATGGGGGGTGAGAGGTTGGACATTTCGATGAGAAATGCCATATCCACCGCCGCTCCATAACCTTCGGGACTCTCCCTCGGGTCCGCCGGGCCGCGGCGCGGCTCCGGGGGCGGGCTGGATCGTCCAGCGCCACGGATGATCCCACGCGCGGCGCGCGCTTGTCAAACGGGATTTGCTTGGAATCGAAGGTCCTCGAAAAAAGCCGGAATGGCGAGGAGATCCGCGGGGTTTTCGAGACTCCGGGCGAGCTGTCGGTGGAGCACCCGGGGCGGGCGTTCCACGTCTGGACGTACGGCTGCCAGATGAACGTCCACGACACCGAGAAGCTCTCGAACCTGCTCCTGCACGCGGGCTGGCGGTCGTGCGACGACGGCGAGCAAGCGGACCTGCTCCTGATCAACACCTGCTCGATCCGCGAGAAGGCCGAGCACCGGCTCTACAGCGACCTCGGGGCGCTGCGCGCGTGGAAGGCGGCGCGCCCCGGGCGCGTGCTCGGCGTGGGCGGCTGCGTGGCGCAGCAGGAGGGCGACGCGCTGCTGCGCCGCTTCCCGCACCTCGACTTCGCGTTCGGCACGCACAACCTGCGGCTCGTCCCGCGGCTGGCGGACGCGGCGCGCGAGGGCGAGCGCGCGGCGCGGGTGGAGGAGTCGCGCTCGCTCGAGCGCTTCGACTTCCCCGCCCGCCACCCCGCCTTCGCCGGCGCCGCGCGGCGCAGCGCCTTCGTGACCGTGATGGAGGGCTGCGACCTCTTCTGCACGTTCTGCATCGTGCCGCGCACCCGCGGCCGCGAGATCAGCCGCCCGGCCGCGGGGATCCTCGAGGAGGTCCGCGCGCTCGCCGCCGGCGGCGTGCGCGAAGTCGTCCTGCTCGGCCAGACCGTCAACGCCTACGGGCGCCACGACCTGCGCCGGGGGCGCGACGAGGCCGGCGTCGTCCCCTTCGCCGAGCTGCTCGCCCGCATCGCCGCGGTCCCGGGCATCGACCGCATCCGCTACACGAGCCCGCACCCCTCGTTCTTCGACGAGGCGCTCGTGGCCGCTCACGGCGCGCTCGCGCCGCTCTGTCCCCACGTGCACCTCCCGGCCCAGAGCGGCTCGGACCGCGTGCTCGCAGCGATGCGGCGGCGCTACGCGGCGGACGACCTGCGGCGCCTCGTGGACGCGCTGCGTGCGGCGCGGCCGGACGTCGCGCTCACCACCGACCTGATCGTCGGGTTCCCGGGCGAGAGCGAAGCCGACTTCGAGGCGACGCTCGCGCTCGTGCGCGACGTCGCGTTCGTGGACAGCTACTCGTTCAAGTACTCGCCGCGCCCGGGCACCGCGGCGGCCGAGCTGCCCGACCGCGTCGACCCCGACGTCGCACAGGAGCGCCTCGAACGGCTGCAGACGCTCCAGCGCGAGCTCACTCTCGCGGCCCACCGCGCCCGCGTCGGGACGCGCACGGAGGTCCTGCTCGAGGGCCCGAGCCCGAAGAGCGCGGCCGGGGCGGCTCAGCTCCAGGGCCGCGACCCCCAGCACCGGCGGGTCCACGTCGCGGCCGCGGAGCTGCCCGGCCTGGCCGAGGACGCGATCGGGCGGCTCCTGCCCGTCGAGATCGTGGAGGCGACTCCCCACGCATTGCTGGGACGCCCCCTTCTGTCGCAGTCTCCCGGCGGGCCCGCCTGCCTGTGAAGCGGGCCGGGCCGCCGGCCGATGAGTGACCGGGTGGGTTCGGGGGGTCGATGCCCAGGGCGCGCATCCTCGCGGTCGACGACCAGCTGTACTTCCGGGTGTTCCTGGAGGACTTGCTGGTGCAAGAGGGGTACGAGGTGCGCACCGCCGCCGGCGGCGAGGAGGCCCTCCACCTCTTCGAGCGGGAAGACTTCGACGTCGTCCTGACCGACCTCGTCATGCCGGGGCTCGACGGCGCGGAGCTGGTCCAGCGCATCAAGGACCTGCGCCCGGACCAGGACGTCGTCGTAATCACGAGCGTCGGCGACGTGAAGACGGCCGTCGACGCGATGAAGCTCGGCGCCACCGACTACCTGCTCAAGCCGATCGACCGCACCGTCCTCGCGCGGGCGCTCGAGGCGCTGCTCCAGCGCCGCCGCCTGCGCGAGGAGCACGCGCGCCTCATGGCCGAGAACCTCGAGTTCATGGGCGCGTTCTCGCTGTACGAGCGCGGCCTGGGCCTGCTCTCGACGCTCTCCGTGGAGACGCTGGCCGACCGGATCGTCGAGGGCTTCTGTCTCGAGACGCACGCCCACGGCGGCGTGCTCTGGCTCGCGCGCGAGACCGACTCGCGCCGGCTGCGGCTCGCCGCGGTGCGCGGCCTGGTGCGGCTCGAGGACGAGCCCGAGGAGCTCGCGCTCGACGCCCTGCCGCCCGACCTCGCGGGCCTCGAGGACCCGCTGCGGCTCTCCTTCTTCGCGGCGGGCGGCGAGGAGAAGGAAGACGAGGGGGGGTCCCCGGTCGACGCCGCCTCCCCGCCGTCGAAGGCCACGCTGTTCGTGCCCCTGCGGCGCGGCTCGACGGTGCTCGGGCTGCTGCGCCTCACCGACCGGCTCGACGGCGGCGAGTTCGGCGACCCCCAGCGCGCCGTGGCGGAGAAGTTCGCCGGCTTCGCCGCCCAGGCGCTCGACAACGCCTCGCGCTTCCGCACGCTCGAGCGCCGCTCGTTCCGCGACGCGGTGACGAAGGCCTACACGCGCGCCTACTTCGACGACGTCACGAACAACGAGCTGCGCAAGGCCGCCCGCTTCGGCCGCACGTTCTCGCTGCTCCGCGTCGAGCTCGAGGGGCTCGGCGACTACCGCAGCCGCGCCTCCGACGCCGAGTTCTCCGCGTTCGCGGAGGCGGCGTGCGGCTGCGTCGCCCGCGCCCTGCGCGCGACCGACCTCCTCGCGGCGGAGTCGGAGACGCGCTTCTGCGTGCTGCTCCCGGAGACCGACGCGCTCGGCGCGGCGGTGCTGAAGCGGCGCATCCGCCTCGCGCTCGAGCGCTCCGAGCCGGTCCGCGCGCTCGACGCGTCGGTCCGCCCCGAGCTCCTGCTCGGCGCCGCCACCTTCCCGACCGACGGGACGCAGCCCGAGGCGCTCTGGAGCGTGCTCGAGTCGCGCGTCGACGAGGACCGCCGCAGCCTGCTGCGCTCGCTCGAGCTCGAGACCGCGCCCTTCCGCGGCCTCGTGGACGCGCTCCTCGCGGAGGGCATCACCGGCCGCCCGGAGTTCGGCGAGCAGATGACGCGCTTCCTGCTCGACGAGGTCGCGCGCCGGCCGGATCAGCGCGGGCTCCTCTTCGTCGCGCCGGGCGCCGGCATGGCGGGCGCGCTGCGCGACGGGCTCGAGGCGCTGCGCGGCCTCTCGCCGCGCACCGAGATCGTGCTCGTCGCCGAGCGCAAGGGGCCCGGCGTGCCGGGCCTCCCGGTCACCTGGGTGTCGCCGCTGCGGGCCGGCACGAGCGCGCCGTTCCTGATCTACTTCGGCGAGGGCTCGCCCTACGCGATGATCCGCGAGCCCGCGACCGAGGAGCAGCGCGTGACGCTCTTCCACAGCTGCGACCGGGTGCTGGTCGAGCACCTGACCTTCCAGCTCGGCCGGGACATCGGGATCCCGGTCGGGGAGTAGCGACGTGGACGCGCGAGAGCGGGGGGGCCGGTCGTGAGCGGGGCGGTGCTGATCGCCGACGGAAACGCGGCGCGCGCGCGCCGGCTCGGCGAGGCGTGCGCAGCGCGCGGGTTCGCGACGAGCTTCGCGCCCCACGGCGCGGGCGCGCTCGAGGCCGCGCTCGCGGACGTGCCCGACGTCGTCGTTGCGCCGGTCGACCTCGCGCTGATCGACGCGAAGAAGCTGGCCGAGATCCTGCGCGCCAACCCGCGCGCCCAGGGCGTGCGCTTCGTCTTCCTCGGGCGCCTCCCCGAGCGCGAGCGCCAGGGCAGCTCCTTCGACGAGGTGATGCCGCCCTCGGCCGACCCGGACGAGATCGCCCTGCGCGTCGAGGGCCTGCTCGCGCAGCGCGCGCGCATCGACGCCGCCTGGCGCGACAGCGAGGCCGACCGCGAGCTCGAAGGCCGCCTCTCCCAGATCCCGCTGACGGACCTGCTCCAGCTCTTCCACATGAACCGCCGCAGCGGCGTGATCGAGCTCTCGCGCCGCGAGTCGGGCGAGCGCGAAGAGCGCGGCACGATCTGGGTGCGCGACGGCAACCTCGTGCAGGCCGCGGCGGGCTCGGTCGAGGGCGAGAAGGCGCTCTTCCGCCTGCTGGGCTGGCGCGACGGGACGTTCAGCTTCACGCCGAACCGCGTGCAGCTGACGCCGCGCATCCTGACCCCGACCCGCGCGCTCCTCATGGAGGGCATGCGCCAGCTCGACGAGTGGGACCGCCTGCGCGCGACGCTTCCCGCGCGCGACGCGCGCGTCGTCCTGAAGGTGGCGAAGGGCGAGCTGCCGAGCGGCGTCCACCCGCTCACGCAGGAGGTCCTGCTCCTGCTCGAGCTCTACGACCGGGTCGGCGACGTCGTGGACCAGGCGACGCACCCGGACTACCAGGTGCTCCGCACGCTCCAGGCGCTGGTCGACCGGCAGCTCATCGAGCTGCGCCAGGACGCGCCCGGGGCGCTGCCGGAGGCCGCGGCGGAGGGCTTCTTCGGCGCCGCCCAGGTGCGCCGCCTGCGCGACTGGCTCCAGGCGGGCCGGCCGCGCGCGGCCGAGGCGCTCGAAGCGAAGCTGCTCGTCTTCTCGCCCGACGAGGCGGCGACGCGCGACTTCGCGCGGCTCCTGGCGGAGATCCCCGGGATGCGCCTGGCCGAAAGCGCGCGCGAGGGGCGCGTCGGCCCCGAGGACCTCGTCCCGGTCGGCCGCATCGCGGTCGACCCGGGCCTCGCGATCCGCGTGATGCACGTGCCCACCGACCGCCGCTTCGCGCCGGTCTGGCCGGTCGTGGCCCACGGCGCGCTCGCCTCGCTGCTGCTCGTGCGCGGGGCGGAGCGGGGCGCCGAGGACCGCATCGCGCCGGTGGCCGACGCCCTGCGCCGGCTGCCGCGCGCGCGGCTCTTCCACCTGCTGCTCCTCCACAAGGGCGAGCGGCTCGTGCCCGAGGAGGTCCAGGAGAAGATGGCGCGGCTCGGCGACGGCTCGCTCTTCCTCGTCCCGCTCGAAGGCGGGAAGGAGGGCGCCGCCGTGCTGCGCACGCTGCTCGGGCGCGTCATGCCATGACGGCGCCGGCGGCTCCGGACCTGAAGCTGTTCGCGCTGCTCGCCGAGCTCGGCGACGACGAGCGCGAGCTCGTCGCCGACATGCTCGAGCGCTTCGACCTCGACGAGGGCGAGCAGCTCTTCGCCGAGGGCCAGGAGGCGGAGGGCCTCTACTTCGTCGAGCACGGCACGCTCGAGCTGCGCTCGCAGCGCGCCGGGTCGCTCGGGCGCGCCGCCGCGGGCGAGGCGCTCGGCTGCATCTCGCTCGTCGCGGTCGGACCGCGCGAGGCGACGGCCGTCGCGGCCGACGAAGCGCGCGTCTGGCTGCTCTCGCGCGAGTCGTTCCGGCGGCTCGCCTACGACTCGCCGCGCGCTGCGTGCCGCATCCTGGAGGCGGCGCTCGCCGATTTTGCCGGTGCGGTGCGCGACGAGCTCGATCGCTTCGCAGGACCGCGCTCTCGCGCTTGACCCCCGCCGGAGTGCGCCCTAGACTCCGCCGGCATCTTGAGGTTGCACCCCTCCCGCTCGGACGCGGCGAATGCGGCCCTCCCGGCCACCCCGCCGAGCGCGACCTCGACGCCCCCCCAGCTCTGCGTCTCGTCTCGACGTCCGCATCCACCCGAGCCCCACCGGGAGTGCCCGACGCCATGAGCGACCCCAGGATCCGAGAAGGCCTCACCTTCGACGACGTGCTCCTCGTGCCCGCGGGCTCGGAGGTGCTGCCGCGCGACGTGGACCTGCGCACGCGGCTCACCGAGACGATCCCGCTGGCCGTGCCGCTGCTCTCGGCCGCGATGGACACGGTCACCGAGCACGAGACGGCGATCGCCATGGCGCGCCACGGCGGCATCGGGATCGTGCACCGCAACATGACGATCGCGCGCCAGGCCGCCGAGGTCGACAAGGTCAAGCGCTCCGAGTCGGGCATGATCGTCGACCCGATCACGATGTCGCCCGAGCAGCGCATCTACGAGGCGCTCGAGGTGATGCAGCGCTACCGCATCTCGGGCGTCCCGATCACGCGCGACGGGAAGGCGGTGGGGATCCTCACGAACCGGGACCTCCGGTTCGTGAAGGACACGACGGCCGAGATCGCGACCGTGATGACGAAGGACGGGCTCGTGACCGTGCCGCCGGGCACCACGATGGAGCGGGCGCGCGAGCTGCTCCACGAGCACCGGATCGAGAAGCTCCTCGTCGTGGACGGGCATGGCGACCTGCGCGGCCTCATCACGATCAAGGACATCGAGAAGAGCGAGCGCTTCCCGAACGCCTCCAAGGACCCGATGGGCCGGCTGCGCTGCGGGGCCGCCGTCGGGGTGAGCCCCGACCGGCTCGACCGCGCGCAGGCGCTCGTCGACGCCGGCGTGGACGCGGTCGTGGTGGACACGGCGCACGGCCACTCGGCCGCGGTCCTCGAGACCGTCGCGGAGCTGCGCCGCACGTGGCGAGACCTCCCGATCGTCGGCGGCAACGTCGCGACCGCGGAGGGCACGGAGGCGCTGATCAAGGCCGGGGCGTCGGCGGTCAAGATCGGCGTCGGCCCGGGCTCCATCTGCACGACGCGGATCGTGGCCGGCGTCGGCGTCCCGCAGCTCACCGCGGTGATGGACGCAGCCGGCGTCGCGGGCCGCTTCGGCATCCCGATCGTCTCCGACGGCGGCATCAAGTACTCGGGCGACATGACGAAGGCGCTGGCCGCGGGGGCGAACGCCGTGATGATCGGCTCGCTCTTCGCGGGCACCGACGAGGCGCCGGGGGAGGTCGTCCTCTTCCAGGGCCGCTCGTACAAGGTCTACCGCGGCATGGGCTCGCTCGGCGCGATGGCCGAGGGCAGCCGCGACCGCTACTTCCAGACCGACGTCGAAGAGGCCGAGAAGCTCGTGCCCGAGGGCATCGAGGGCCGCGTGCCGTATCGCGGCAGCCTCTCGAACAGCATCCACCAGCTCCTCGGAGGGCTGCGCTCTGGCATGGGCTACTGCGGGGCCGCGACGCTGACGGAGCTGCGCGAGAAGGCCCGCTTCGTGCGGATCTCCGTCGCGGGCCTCCAGGAGAGCCACGTCCACGACGTGATCATCACCAAGGAAGCCCCGAACTACCGGATCGAGTAGCGGCCGTGCAGCCCGAGCGCGACCGCATCCTGATCCTCGACTTCGGCTCCCAGTTCACGCAGCTGATCGCGCGCCGCGTGCGCGAGCAGGCGGTCTACTGCGAGATCCACCCGGGCACGATCGACGCGGCGGCTGCCGCGCGCTTCCGGCCGGCGGGCGTGATCCTCTCGGGCGGGCCGGCGAGCGTGTTCGAGAGGGGCGCGCCGCAGCTCGACCCGGGCGTGCTCGAGCTCGGCGTCCCGGTGCTCGGCATCTGCTACGGGCTCCAGCTGCTCGCGCACCAGCTCGGCGGCGTCGTCGAGCCGGCGGCGGAGCGCGAGTACGGCCGCGCCCAGCTGAAGCTCGTGCGCGAGAACGCGCTCTTCGCCGGGCTTCCGGGCGGCTCCGAGCGCACGGTGTGGATGAGCCACGGCGACCGCGTCCTGCGCCTCCCGCCCGGGTTTCGGGTCCTCGGTGCGAGCGACAACTCGCCGTTCTGCGCGGTGCGCCACGCCGACCGGCCGCTCTACGGGATCCAGTTCCATCCCGAGGTCGTCCACACCGAGGGCGGCGCCGAGCTGCTGCGCAACTTCGTGCGGGAGATCTGCGGCTGCACGGGCTCCTGGACGATGGAGTCGTTCATCGGGGAGTCGGTCGCCGCGGTGCGGGCGCAGGTCGGCGATGGGCGCGCGATCTGCGGGCTCTCGGGCGGCGTCGACTCGGCCGTCGCCGCGGCCCTCGTCCACCGAGCGATCGGCGACCGGCTCACCTGTCTCTTCGTCGACCACGGGCTCCTGCGCGAGGGCGAGCGCGCGCAGGTCGAGGGGGAGTTCCGCGAGCACCAGGGCATCCGGCTCGTCTGCGTCGACGCCAGCCGGCGCTTCCTCGCCGCGCTGCGCGGGGTCGAGGACCCGGAGAAGAAGCGCCGCATCATCGGCCACCTCTTCGTGGAGGTGTTCGAGGAGGAGGCGGCCAAGCTCGGCGAGGTCGACTTCCTGGTCCAGGGCACGCTCTACCCGGACGTGATCGAGAGCGTCTCGGTGCGCGGGCCCTCGGCGACGATCAAGACGCACCACAACGTCGGCGGGCTGCCGGAGCGGATGCGCCTGCGCCTCGTCGAGCCGCTGCGCGAGCTCTTCAAGGACGAGGTGCGCGAGGTCGGCCGGCGGCTCGGGCTGCCGGAGGCGATCGTGGGCCGCCACCCGTTCCCGGGTCCGGGCCTCGCGGTCCGGATCCTCGGCGAGGTGACCGAGGCGGCGCTCGGGCCGCTGCGGCGCGCGGACGCGATCCTGATCGAGGAGCTCCGCCGCGCGGGCCTCTACGACTCGATCTGGCAGGCGTTCGCGGTGCTGCTGCCGGTGCGGAGCGTGGGCGTCATGGGCGACGCGCGCACGTACGAGAACGTCGTGGCGCTGCGCTGCGTGAGCTCCGAGGACGCCATGACGGCAGACTGGTCGCGCCTGCCGCCGGACCTGCTCGCCCGCATCTCGAGCCGCATCACCAACGAGGTGAAGGGGATCAACCGCGTCGTCTACGACGTCTCGTCGAAGCCGCCCGCCACGATCGAGTGGGAGTGACGACGCCAGCCGCGCGGCACTTCGCAGCAGCTCGACCGGCGGGAGGGCAGGCGTGCCGAAGAGAACGCAGCTGGTCGGTGCGCTCCTCGTGCGGGACGGCGCGGTGCTGCTCGGCTGGCGGGGGCCGCAGCGCAGGTCGTTCCCGAGCTGTTGGGACGTGATCGGCGGCCACGTCGAGCGCGGCGAAACGCTCGAGCAGGCGCTCTTCCGCGAAGTGGAAGAGGAGGTCGGCGTGACCCCGACGCGCTATGCGCGCCTCGCGTCGGCGGACGTCGACGACGCGCTCAGGCTCACCGTGTACCGGGTGGACGCCTGGAGCGGCGGCGAGCCCGCGCTGCGGGGTGACGAGCACACCGAGCTCCGCTGGTTCCCGTTCGAGGCGGCTTGCGAGCTCACGGACCTCGCCAGCCCCCGCTACCGGACGCTCTTCCGCGGGCTCTCGCGCGCACGCGCGGTTCGACCGGCCGACCCGACGCGCTGAGAGGCCCGGAGCTACTCCGTCATGCCGCGGATGAGCTCGCCCACCTTCACGTTCTCGGGGCTCGGCGGACCGGCGGCTTGCATCATCATGATCTTGCCCATGTCGCCCTCGACCTGGATCTGGCCGCTCATGAAGGCCTGCATCGCCGCGTTCTGGTCGTTGTCCACGATCATCTTGCGGGCGACCTCGAACGGCACGTTCACCGTCGTCGGGGCTCCCGCGCCGAAGCCCTGCTGGAAGCGGCCGCCGGCCATGCGCGCCTCGACGTCCCCTTGCGGCCCGCCCTTGATGCGGAAGTTGATCACGAGATCCTTGATCGCGTCGGGGATCGGGGGCGAGACCTGGGCGACGATCCGCTCGACTTCGCTGAACCACTCTCTCGACAGGAACTTGGCCAAGGGGAGTCCTCCTCGCGTCGCGCCAGGATAGGAGGCCGCACGGTCGACGCGCTACGCTCGGCTCCGATCGGGCGAGCCCGAGTGCCAGGAGGAGCCCACCGTGGCGCACGTGGGGCGCTGCTTCTGCGGTGCCGTCGAGGTCGAGGTGACCGGGGAGCCCGTGGCCATGGGCTACTGCCACTGCCGCTCGTGTCGCTCCTGGTCCGGCGGGCCCGTGAACGCCTTCAGCCTCTGGAAGCCGGAGGACGTGCGGGTCACCCGGGGTGCCGAGGACCTCGCGACCTTCCAGAAGACGCCGCTGAGCCAGCGCCAGTACTGCGCGCGGTGCGGCGGGCACCTGATGACCAACCATCCGCCGCTCGGGCTGGTGGACGTGTACGCCGCGACGATCCCGACGCTCGCCTTCAAGCCGGGAGTCCACGTCAACTATTCCGAGACCGTGCTCCCGATGCGCGACGGCCTCCCGAAGCTCCGGGATTTCCCGAAGGAGTTCGGCGGCTCGGGGGAAGCGGTCCCCGAGTGACCGATCGGCGAGAGGAAGTGGGCAGCGCCCCAGCTACTCGGGGCGTCCCCGGGCGCTCAGCTCCAGCCAGTCGAGCTCCTCTTCGACGCGCCGATAGGCCTCGTCGCCGATCGCGCCGGAGCTGCGGAGGTCGTCGATCGTGCTGCGGGCGACGGCCACGACCCGCTGCCGCAGCGCGTTGTCCGGGGTGTCGCGCGGGTCCCCACCGTCGCGGGCGCGGCGCAGGGCCTCGCCGTACTCGAGCTCCAGACGCTTCGCCGCCGGCGACTCGTCGCGCGCCAGCTCGCGAAGGGCGGCCTTCAGTGCGGCCTCGCGCGCCGCGCCGAGCTCCGTCGTCACCGTCGCGTCCTTGGGAAGCCGAAGAACGCCGAGGAGCGGGCGCAGCGTCAGCCCCTGGATCACCAGCGTTCCGAGCACCACGACGAAGGCGGTCAGCAGGATGAAGTCGCGCTGGGGAAAGCCCGCCGGGAGCGCCAGCGCGGCGGCCAGCGTGACGATCCCGCGCATCCCGGACCAGCCGACGAGGAGGGCTCCCTTCGCCGTCGGCGAAGACGCCTGCGCTCGGGCGTCGGGCGGGCCGCGCCGGCGATCCACCCACGTTGCGATCGCGTAGTGCGTGAAGACCCAGACCAGCCGAACGGCGACGACGACCGCCAGGATCGCGAACGCGGCTCCGAGCAGGCGCAGGCGCTCCGCACCGCTCGACGAGTCGAGGATCGGACCGAGCTGGAGCCCGATCAGGGTGAACGCCAGGACGTTCAGCACGACCGTCGCCGACTCCCAGATGGCGAACGACGGCACCCGCAGGCGGGCCTGGAGCGTGGCACCCGCGCGGTGCGCCACGGTGAGGCCGAACACGACGATGGTGACGACGCCGGAGAGGCCCAGGCGCTCGGCCAGCAGCCACACGCCGAAGGTGATCCCGAACTGGAAGATCACGGTGGTCGGCGCGTCCTCGAGGCGGTTGATCACGAGGCCGGCCGGCCAGGCCGCGAGCCAACCCACCACGACGCTGCCGACGACGACGACGGCGAACGTCGGAATCGCCTCCGCGACGCTGAAGCCGCCGGCCGCGACGGCGCCGACGGCCAATCGGTAGACGAGGAGCGCGGACGCGTCGTTCAGGAGGCTCTCGCCTTCGAGCACCGTCCGCAGCCGGTACGGCGGGTCCACCTGGCGCAGGACGGCCAACGCCGCGACGGCGTCCGGCGGCGCCAGCAAGGCCCCGAGTGCGACGGCCGCCGCCCAGGGCATCTCCGGGACGAGGAGGCGGGCGGTGCAGGCGGCGGCGAGCGTCGTGAGGCCGACCGCGACGACGACGAGCGACGCGAGCCCGATCCAGTTGCCGCGAAGGTCGCGCAGCGAGGCGTCGTAGGCGGCGTCCATGAGCACGGGCGCCACGAAGAGCGCGAGGATCAGCTCCGGGGGCAGCTCGAGCCGAGGAGCGCCCGGCACGAGCGCGACGACGGCGCCTCCCAGCGCGAGCAGCGTGGGATAGGGGACGTCGATGCGCTTCGCGAACGACGAGACGACCGTCGCCCCGATCAGCAGCGCGAGGATGGTCTCGAATACGTGCATCGGCCGCGCTTCGTCGACTCCGTCGCGACTCCGCGATATAGTGCCACGGCAGGCCGCAGGGTGGGGGGCGCCGTGCTCGGTCGTCGTCGAATCGGACTCGAAGCGATCGGAGCGTAGGGCGGGTGGCGAAGCCGTTCGTCCACCTGCACCTCCACACGCAGTACTCGCTCCTCGACGGCGCGATCAAGCACGGGCCGCTGTTCCAGCGCGTGAAGGCGCTCGGCATGCCGGCCGTCGCGATGACGGACCACGGCAACCTGTTCGGCGCCGTCGAGTTCTACGAGAAGGCGCGCGGCGCCGGCGTGAAGCCGCTGCTCGGCTGCGAGGTGTACGTCGCCTCCGGCTCGCGCTTCGACCGGGTGGGCCGCGAGAAGGACGCGAGCGGCTTCGACGCGATCAACCACCTGCTGCTCGTCGCGATGAACGAGACCGGGTACCGGAACCTCATCTACCTGGTCTCGAAGGGCTATCTCGAGGGCTTCTACTACAAGCCGCGCATCGACCTCGACCTCCTGCGCGAGCGCAGCGAGGGGCTGATCGCGACCTCCGGCTGCCTCTCGTCGATGATCTGCCGCGCCATCCTGAACGGCGAGGTCGAGAGCGCCTGGCGGCTCACCGAGGAGTTCGCGCGGATCTTTCCGGGGCGCTTCTACCTGGAGCTCCAGCGCCACGGGATCGCCGCGCAGGACAAGGTGAACGCCGAGCTCGTGAAGATGGCGGCGGACCTGCGGCTCCCGCTCGTCGCGACGAACGACGCCCACTACCTCGAGCGCTGCGACCACGAGCACCACGACGTGCTCCTGTGCATCGGCACCGCCTCCAATCTCGACACCGAGGGTCGCCTCCGCTTCGACGGCGAGGGCTTCTACGTGCGGTCGGGCGACGAGATGGCCGAGCTCTTCCACGACCACCCGTCGGCCATCGCGAGCACGCTCGAGATCGCCGAGCGCTGCGACGTCGAGATCCCGATGGGCAGCTACCACATGCCCGAGTTCCAGGTGCCGGTCGGGACGACGCGCGAGGCCGTGCTCGAGCGCGACGCCTGGGACGGGCTGCGCCGCCGGCTCGGGCTCGACCCCCGCGAGCCGCTCGGGCCGCGCCACCGCGAATACGAGACGCGCATGCGCCACGAGCTCTCGGTGATCCAGAGCATGGGCTTCGCCGGCTACTTCCTGATCGTCGCGGACTTCATCGGCTACGCCCGCCGCCAGGGCGTACCGGTCGGTCCGGGGCGCGGCTCCTCCGCGGGGAGCGTCGTCGCCTGGAGCCTCGGGATCACCGGCGTCGACCCGATCGAGTACGACATCATCTTCGAGCGCTTCCTGAACCCCGAGCGCATCTCGATGCCCGACATCGACGTCGACTTCTGCATGCGCGGGCGCGACGAGGTGATCCGCTACGTCGCGGAGAAGTACGACCAGTCGGGCGACGACGGCCGCCACGTCTCGCAGATCGTGACCTTCGGGACACTGCAGGCGCGCGCCGCGATCCGCGACGTCGGCCGGGTCATGGGGCTTCCGTACGGCGACGTGGACCGCGTCGCGAAGCTCGTGCCCGAGACGCTCGGCATCACGCTCGACCAGGCGCTCGAGCAGTCGCCCGAGCTGCGCGCGCGCGTCGACTCGGACGGCCAGGTGGCGAAGCTGCTCGAGACGGCGCGCCGGCTGGAGGGGCTCACCCGCCACGCCTCCACTCACGCGGCGGGGGTGGTGATCGGGAACCGCCCGCTCATCGACCTGGTCCCGCTCTACCGCGACCCGCGCTCGGGCGCGGTGATGACCCAGTGGGACATGCGCTGCGTCGAGAAGGTCGGGCTCATCAAGTTCGATTTCCTCGGCCTGCGCACGCTCACGGCCATCACCGACGCCGAGCGCCGCATCCGGGACGGCGGGTACCCCGACTTCTCGATCGAGCAGATCCCGCTCGACGACGAGCCTACGTACGAGCTCATGTGCCGCGGCGACACGGAGGGCGTGTTCCAGCTCGAGTCGTCGGGCATGACCGACCTGGTGGTGAAGCTCAAGCCGCGCGCCTTCAAGGAGGTGATCCCGCTCGTCGCGCTCTACCGGCCCGGGCCCCTCGGCTCGGGCATGGTCGACGACTACGTGAGCCGCAAGCACGGGCTCACGAAGGTCGAGTACCTCGTGCCCGAGCTCGAGGAGCTCACCGCCGAGACGCTCGGCGTGATCGTCTACCAGGACCAGGTTCTCCAGATCGCGAACCGCCTGGCTGGCTACAGCCTCGGCGAGGCGGACCTCCTGCGCCGGGCGATGGGCAAGAAGAAGCCCGAGGAGATGGCGAAGCACGCGGAGCGCTTCGTCGAGGGCGCCACCCGCAGCGGCATCGACCCCCGCAAGGCCGACGAGATCTTCCGCTTGATGGCCGAGTTCGCGGGCTACGGCTTCCCGAAGGCGCACTCGACCGCGTACGCGCTGATCACGTACCAGACGGCGTATCTCAAGGCGAACCACCCGCGCGAGTTCCTGGCCGCGCTGCTCTCGATCGAGGCCGGGAACCACGACAAGCTCGCCCGCTACATCGCACACGCGCGCGCCCGCAAGATCGAGGTGCTGCCGCCCGACGTGAACGAGTCGGAGCGCGACTTCACCGTGGTGGCCGAGGGCATCCGCTTCGGGCTCGCGGGCGTCAAGAACGTCGGCGAGGGCGCGATCGAGGCCATCGTGGCCGAGCGGGCGGCCGGCGGCCGCTTCGCCTCGCTCCACGACTTCGCCGGGCGGGTCGACGCGAAGCGCGTGAACCGGCGCGTGGTCGAGAGCCTCGTGCGCTGCGGCGCGTTCGACTCGGTCCACCCGAACCGCGCCGCCGTGTGGGGCGCGCTCGACGCGGCGCTCGAGGCCGGCGCCGCCGCGCAGCGCGACCGCGACATCGGCCAGAGCTCGCTGTTCGGGGGGGCGGCCGGCGCGCAGCCCGTCGGCGCGCTGTCCGACGCGCCGCCCTGGACGGAGCAGGAGCGCCTCGCCCACGAGAAGGAGGTGCTCGGCTTCTACGTGACCGGCCACCCGCTCGACGCCTGGGCCGCGGACCTCGCGCGCTTCACCGACGCGAGCGCGACGACGGCGGCCGAGCGAGCGGGGCGGGAGGTCCGCATCGGGGGCCTGCTCACCGCGCTGCGCGAGACGCGCACGCGGCGCGGCGCCACGATGGCCTTCGCCACGCTCGAGGACCTCGAAGGGAGCTTCGACCTCGTCGTCTTCGCCGAGCCGTTCGCGCGGCTGCGGCCGCTGCTGAAGGACTCCGTCGCGCCGCCGCCGGGCCAGACGCCCGTCCCGCTCGTGTTCGCCGGGACGCTCGAGGGCGGCGACCCGCCCAAGCTCCTGGTGCGCGACGCCTTCCGCCTGCCCGAGGCGGCCCAGAAGCTCTCGGCGCAGGTGCGGGTGCGCATCCTCGACCGCGACGCCACGCGCGACCGGCTGCTCGCGCTGCGGCGCGTCCTCGACGCGCACCGGGGCGACTGCGGCCTGCTGCTCCACCTCGTGATCCCCGGCGAGAGCGAGACGGTCGTCGCGCTGCCGAGCGGACGGGGCGTCGAGCCGAGCGACGGCCTGCTGCGCGAGATCGACACGCTCTTCGGGCGCGCGGTCGCGGACCGCTTGCTGTGACCGGCCGGACGGGCCGCGCGCGCCGGACCTTTGCGCCGTCCGCGTTCGCGCTCGCCGTCGCGCTCGGGTCGGCGGCCGCCGGCGGCGAGGTCCGCCGCTACGAGGTCGTCGGCGCGGTCGCCGTCCAGCCCGGCGCTGCGGCGCCGGGCCGGCAGGCCGCGCTCCAGGCCGCGCTCGAGGAAGCGGCGCTCCAGGCCGCGCGCAAGCTGCTCGAGACGGAGGCCCCCGGCACCCCGCCGCCCGACGATCTCGCGGCCGCGATCGGGAACCCCGAGGACTACGCGGTGAGCTACCGGCTCGTCGAGGACCGCGGCGAGCAGGCCGCGCTCGTGACGCCTGGCGGCGCCGGGGCCCGTGAGTACGTCGTCCTCGCGGAGGTGGAGGTCAACGTCGGGCGGCTGCGCGATCGGCTGCGCGAGCGCGGTCGCCTCGCGGGGGCGCCGCCCGTGCCCGCTGGACCGACGCGCTTTCGCCTCGAGCTGCTCGATCTCCCGAGCCCGCGCGCCTACTCCGCGATCCGGAACGCGCTCGCCGCGGCGGGGGCCACCTGGACCCCCGTCGAGCTCGAGCCGCGGCGCGCGCTCGTCGAGGTCAGCGGGGTCTCCGAGACCGTCGCGGTCGAGCGGCTGCGCACGTCGGCGCTGCCCGAGCTGTGGGTCGAGCCGCTCCCGGCCGAGAGCCCCGGAGCGCCGGCGCGCGTGCGGGTGCACCGAGGGGCGCCGGCGGGTGCGCCGCTCGCGCTCGAGGCGCCGGGCGCCGGAAACGAGGCGTCGGCAGCGGACGCGGAGCGGGGCGAGCAGCCCGAAGCCGCGGCCCCGGGAACGGACGCCCCAAGCGACGGAGCGGACGACGCGGCGCCGGAAGCGCCGGCTGCGCCGCCGGGCGTCCCCGAATTGACACCGGAAACCTAAAAAGGTATGGATTCCGGCCCGTTAGGCGGTTCAGGCACGTAGCTCAGTGGCTAGAGCGCCGCCTTGACACGGCGGAGGTCGGCGGTTCGAGACCGCCCGTGCCTACCACCCACCCCTAGAACGCCGCCCTAGGCTTCCCGGAAGGCCCCATCCCGCGCATGCCCAGCTCCCGATCATGAGCGCCGTCTCCGTTCGACTGCCCGACGGGCGGACGCTCGAGCTGCCGCGTGGGGCCACGGCGCTCGACGCCGCGGAGCGCATCGGGCGCGGGCTCGCGCGCGACGCCGTCGCGGCGCGCGTCGACGGCCGCCTCGTCGACCTGCGTGCGCCGCTTCCGGCGAACGCCGCGCTCGAGATCGTGACGCTGCGCGATCCGGCGGCCGGCGAGGTGCTGCGCCACTCGGCCGAGCACGTGATGGCCGACGCGGTGAAGCGGCTCTTCCCGGGCGTCCAGATCGACGTGGGCCGCAAGGACCACACCGACAAGTTCCAGTACGACTTCCAGGTCGAGCGGCCGTTCTCGCCCGAAGACCTCGAGCGCATCGAAGCCGAGATGCGCAAGATCCTCGCCGAGCGCGCCCCGTTCGTGCGCGAGCTCGTGAGCCGCGAGGACGCGCGCGCTCTCTTCGCCGGCCTGGGCCAGACGCTCAAGCTCTCGCGCCTCGAGGACATTCCCGCGGGCGAGCCGATCACGCTCTTCCGCCACGGCGACTTCGTGGACTTGTGCCGCGGTCCCCACGTCCAGCACACGGGCCAGATCGGGGCGGTGAAGCTGATCGAGGCGGCCGGCGCGTATTGG
>DATAGA010000635.1:0-2526 GCA_036257215.1 Myxococcota bacterium | reverse complement strand
GCTCGATCATGGGCACGTCGATGCCGCGCTCCGCGAGCCGCGCGCGCGTCGTCTCGAGCATCAGCACCTTCACGACGTCGATCGAGGCGAGCCCGCCGCCGACGACGAGCGCGCGGTCGAGCGCCTCGAAGCGCGGGCCGTGGTAGGCGGCCTCCTCGGCGTGGTTGAACCAGATGATGAACGGGTTCTGGTAGACGAGGCCGCGGCCGACGAAGGCGTCGGCGCCCTCCACGGGGAGCGGTCGGTCGCGCCAGGCGCCGCAGGCGAGCACCACCGCCGAGAGCCCCCAGCCCTGTGCCAGGTCGGCGAAGTCGACGTCGCGCCCGATCCGCGTCCGGGGCACGAAGTGGACCCCCGGGGTCGCGAGCTTCTCGGCGATCGTCTCGTACTCCTTGCGGCGGAGCGCGGCGTGCCAGCGCGGGAGCCCGTCCTCGATCTTCCCGTAGGGACGGGCGTTCTGCTCGAAGACGACGACCTCGACGCCGAGCTCGGCCAGCCGCCCGGCGGTTTCGGCGCCGGCGGTGGCGCCGCCGATCACCCCCACGACGTGGCGCGCCCCCTGCATCGGCACGATGATCGCAACACCCCCCAGACGACGCGATACCTGCGGGAACCCCGCCGGCTCGCCGATGTCTCTTCCGAGACACGGTGCCGGACGCGGTGCCGCGATCCCCCGGGGGCCGGGTGCGACGTCTCACGAGCCCGCTCATGCCGCTCTTCGCTGCCCTTTTCGGGCTGAGCGCGCACCCCGGCCCGGCCGCTGCGCAGCCGCCGCTGCTCGAGTGTCGCGAGCTCGACGCGGAGATGTGTGTCGCGCAGTCGCCGAGCGCGCGGGACGGCTCGGACGAAGAAGCGGCGAAGGAGGACGGCGACGCGCCCGCCGTGCGCCGCGACGCGGTCGGCCCGACCTCGCGGCCGCTCGCGCCGAAGAAGTCCGCGTGGGAGGCGGCGGTCGGCGGCCGCGAGGAGGCACGCCGGCGCATCCGCGCGCGCCTCGCGGGCTGGCCGGGACAGCTGCTCGTCGATCGCGAGACGCTTCCGAGCGACGACCGCGCCTTCCTCCAGCGGGTCGCCCACGACACCTGGATCGGGCTCTCGGCATTCCGCGACCGCGAGAACGGCTTGCCCGTGGATCACGTGCGCTTCCGCGGCGGCGTCGACCCCGCGGCGGCCGAGGTCGGCGACTACGCGAGCATCAGCTCCGTCGGCCTCTACCTCGTCGCGATCGTCGGCGCGCACGAGCTCGGCTTCGTCAGCGAGGAGGAGGCCGAGCAGCGCGTGCGCCAGCTGCTCGACACCCTCGGCGAGCTCGAGACGTGGCGCGGCATCTTCTTCAACTTCTACGACACGACCACGCTCGAGCGCACGAGCCACTTCCTGAGCTTCGTCGACTCCGCCTGGCTCACGGCGGGGCTCATGGTCGTCCGCAGCACGTTCCCCGAGCTGCGCGAGGCGGCGGCGCGCCTCATCACCCAGCGCAACTACGGCTTCTTCTACGACGCGGCGGCGCAGCAGATGCGTCACGGCTACTTCGTCGACGCGCTCGAGCGCTCGCCCTACCACTACGCGACGCTCTACACCGAAGCGCGTCTCGGCAGCCTCATCGCGATCGGGAAGGGCGACGTGCCGGAGGAGCACTGGTTCCGGATGGCTCGCACGTTTCCCGCGGACGACGGCCGCCAGTGGCAGGCGCCGCTCGGGCGCCACCCGAAGGAGGTGCGCGGCGTCGAGCTCGAGGGCGGGACCTTCGAGTGGCACGGCATCCGCTTCGTGCCGAGCTGGGGCGGCAGCATGTTCGAGGCGATGATGCCGACCCTCCTCGTCGACGAGGTGCGCTTCGCGCCGCGCAGCCTCGGGCAAAACGGCGCGGCGCACGTCGAGGTGCAGCGGCGTTACGCGCTCGAGGAGCTGGGTGTTCCGGTCTGGGGCATGTCTCCGTCGGGGTCGCCCTCGCCCAACGGCTACGCCGAGTACGGCGTGCGGCCGCTCGCCGTGGCGGGCTACCCCTCGACCGCGGTCACGCCCCACGCGGCGGCGCTCGCCCTCGGCTTCGCGCCGCAGGCCGCGACGGCGAACCTGCGGCGCCTCGTCGAGCTCTACCCGATCTACGGCGAGTACGGCTTCTACGACTCGGTCGATCCCAGGAGCGGCGCGGTGGGCGAGGTGTACCTCGCGCTCGACCAGTCGATGCTGTTCGTCGCGCTCGTCAACCACCTGACGGGCGGCGTCATCCAGGAGCGCTTCGCCGCCGACCCGATCGCCGCCCGCGCGCTGCCCCTCCTCGCCGACGAAGACTTCTTCGACTGACCCCGCCCGGCGCGGGACGTGCCACACTCGCGGCGCCCATGGCGAGCGTCGCGTTCGAGCACGTCGACAAGCGCTACCCGGGAGGGGTCGAGGCGCTGGTCGACTTCAGCCTCGAGCTTGCCGACGGCGAGCTCGTCGCCCTCGTGGGCCCGTCGGGCTGCGGCAAGTCGACGGCGCTGCGCCTCCTTGCCGGCCTCGACGCGCCGAGCGCGGGTGCGA
>DATAGA010000612.1:0-4836 GCA_036257215.1 Myxococcota bacterium | reverse complement strand
GTCGTCTTCGCCTTCTTCTACCTCCCGATCGCGATCCTGATCCTCTTCTCCTTCAACGAGTCCAGGCTCAACATCGTCTGGACCGGATTCACGCTCGAGTGGTACGGCTCGCTCTTCGGGGACCGTACCCTCGTGCGGACGCTCCAGAACAGCTTGATCGTCGCCGCGGCGACGACGCTCCTCTCCGTCGTGCTCGGAACCGCCGGCGGCTGGCTCCTGTACCGCTACCGCTATCGGGCCAGCACCGTGCTCGAGACGCTCGTCTTCCTCCCGATGATCGTGCCCGAGGTGATCCTGGGGGTGAGCCTGCTCATCCTGTTCGTGACGGTGGGCCTCAAGCTCGGCTACTCGACGATCGTCATCTCCCACGTCACGTTCTGCTTCCCGTTCGTGATGGCCGCCGTGCAGGCGCGCCTCGCCGGCCTCGACCCTTCGCTCGAGGAGGCGGCGCTCGACCTCGGCGCCACCCCCGTGCAGGCGTTCTCGAAGGTGCTGATCCCGTACCTGATGCCGGCCATCGTGTCGGGGGCGCTCATGGCGTTCACGCTCTCGCTCGACGAGCTGATCGTCACCTGGTTCACGGCGAGCGCCGGCACGCGCACGCTCCCCCTCGAGATCTTCGGGCGCGTGAAGAAGGGGCTCGACCCCTCGCTGAACGCCATCTCCACCGTCTTCATCCTGTTCACCGTGCTGGCGGTGCTCGTCACGGAGGCACTGCGCCGGCGCAACGCTTGAGAGAGCCCGTCCCGGGCCTAGAGGAGAGCCATGAGTCGCACAGTCGTCCGCAGTCTCGTCGCCCTGGCGGCCGCCGCCGTCCTCGGCGGAGCACACCCCGCCGCCGCGGAGGAGATCAACCTCTTCGCCTGGTCGGAGTACATCCCGCAGTCGGTCCTCGACGGCTTCACCGAGGAGACCGGCATCCAGGTGAACTACGAGACCTACGCCTCGAACGAGGAGATGCTGGCGAAGCTCCTCTCGGGCGCGGCGAGCTACGACCTCGTGCAGCCCTCCGAGTACACGATCGAGGCGATGCGCAAGGAGAACCTGCTCCTGCCGCTCGACAAAGCCAAGCTCCCGAACCTGAAGAACATCGGGCAGCAGTACTACGGGCTCGCCTACGATCCGAAGCTCGAGTACAGCGTGCCCTACATGCAGGGCACCGTCGGCATCGTCGTGAACAAGGAGAAGGTGAAGGAGCCCATCACCGGCTTCGGCGACGTGTTCCAGGACAAGTACAAGGGCCGCATCGTGGTGCTCGACGACGCGCTCGAGATCGTGACGTGGGCGCTCGCCACCGAGGGCCTCGGTCCCGACGCCGTCACCAAGCAGAACCTCGAGAAGGTGCGTCCGACCCTGGCGAAGTGGCTCCCGCTCGTGAAGGTGTACGACTCGGACAGCCCGAAGACGGCGCTCCTGAACGGCGACGTCGACCTCGGCGTAGTGTGGTCGGGCGAAGCCGCCATCCTGCTCAAGGAGCAGCCCGGGAAGTTCGAGTACGTGCTGCCCAAGGAGGGCGCGCACATGTTCATCGACAGCCTCGCCATCCCGAAGGGCGCCTCGAACGTCGCGGGCGCGCACAAGTTCATCGACTACACCCTGCGGCCCGAGGTGAGCAGGAAGATCTCCGAGGACTTCCCGTACACGAACCCGAACCTGGAGGCGCGCAAGCTCCTCTCCGACGCGGAGCGCAACAACGAGGCGAGCTATCCGAAGGGAGACCCCAAGCTCGAGGTGTTCCGCGACATCGGCCCGCTCGCCGCGGACGTGGACAAGATGTTCACGGACCTGAAGGCCAAGAGCGGGTCCTAGCGGCCGGGCGCCGCCGGGCGCGGAAACGCGATGCGCCAGGAAGCGACCGCCTTCAGCACCGCTGCGGGGCCGCAGCGGCCGCCCGGTACGATCGGGTGGCTGCTGCTGGCCCCGCTGGTCCTCTGGGCGGTCGCCTTCGTGATCGCGCCGGCCGTCATCATGTTCGGCTACAGCTTCGCCCACCGCGGGACGCTGGGCGGGATCCAGCCCGGCTTCACGCTCGAGAACTACGCGGGCGTCGCCGACCCGGTCTACCTGCGCATCGTGGTCCGCTCGGTGATCTACGCCGCGATCACGACGGCGATCTGCCTCGCGGCCGGCTACCCGGTCGCCTACGTGATCGGACGCGCCGACGCGCGCTGGCGCAACCTGCTCCTCATGGCCGTGATGGTGCCCTTCTGGACGAGCTTCCTGATCCGCACCTACGCCTGGGTGACCATCCTGAAGAGCGAGGGGCTCATGAACTCGCTCTTCGTGCAGATGGGGCTGATCGCCGAGCCCCTCGAGATGCTCTACACGCCTGGCGCCGTGATCGTGGGCCTCGTCTACACGTTCCTCCCGTTCATGATCCTTCCGATCTACTCGAGCGTGGAGAAGCTCGACGGCGCGCTGATCGAGGCGGCGCTCGACCTCGGCGCCGGGCCGCTGCGGGCCTTCTCGCGCGTCATCGTGCCGCTCACCTCGCCCGGCATCGCGGCCGGCGTCCTGCTCGTGTTCGTGCCCGCGCTCGGGATCTACGCGGTGAACGACATCCTGGGCGGCGGGCGCGTCGACATGATCGGGAACATCATCGAGAACCAGTTCAAGGGAAACGCGCGCAACTGGCCGTTCGGCGCCGCGCTCGGGACGACGCTCCTGGTCGCGTTCGCCCTCATCTACGCCTGGGTGAGCCGGCGCCAGCGCGCCCTGGCCATGGGCTGAGCCCCCCACGACGCGGCCCGAGCCCCCCTGGGGTCCGAGCGGCGACCGACCCTCCCGACGCCACCTCCTCCCATCGTGAGGCGCCCCCTCACGCCTTCCGGGCATCGGCACGGCGGCGACCGCCGGGCCCCTGAAGGAGGAACGGACGGTGTCCCAGTCTCTCGACCAGCGTGTGCTCTCGTCCGCGATCGGCGCGCTGGAGCTCTTCGGGCTCTACCTCGGCGATCGCCTCGGGCTCTACGCGGCGCTGCGCGACGGCGCGCCGCGCACGCCCGAGCAGCTCGCCGCCGAGTGCGGCATCCACCCGCGCTACGCGCGCGAGTGGCTCGAGCAGCAGGCCGTGGCCGGCGTGCTCGAGGTCGCGCAGCCGAGCGAGGACGGCGCGACCCGAGCCTACGTGCTGCCCGAGGCCCACGTGGGCGTCGTCGCCGATCCCGATCACCCCGCGCACCTCGCGCCCCTCGGCCGCATGCTGGCCGGGATCGGCCGCGTGCTCGAGGAGGTGGTCGCGGCGTATCGCAGCGGCGGCGGCGTGCCGTACGCGCGCTACGGCGCCGAGTTCCGCCACGGCCAGGGCGGCATCAACCGCCCGGCGTTCGGCACGAGCCTCGTCGACGCGTGGCTGCCCGCGGTGCCCGGCCTCGCCGAGCGCCTCGCGAGCGGAGGGCGGGTGGCGGAGCTCGGCTGCGGCCAGGGCTACGCGGCCGTCGCCATCGCGAAGCGTTTCCCGAACGCCGACGTCTGGGGCCTCGACAACGACGCGGCCTCGATCGAGGACGCCCGCGGCTACGCCGCCGCGCAGTCGGCGAAGGTGCGCTTCGAGTGCGCCGACGCCGCCGCGCTCGCGAGCGCCGGGCCCTTCGACGCGGTGCTCCTGCTCGAGGTGCTCCACGACCTGGCTCGTCCGGTCGAGGTGCTCGCCGGCGCGAGGAGGGCGCTCGGGCCCGAAGGCGTCGTCGTCGTCGCCGACGAGCTGGTCGCGCCCGGCTTCACGGCGCCCGGCGACGAGCTCGAGCGCATGATGTACGGCTGGAGCATCGTGCACTGCCTGCCGACGCAGATGGCGGAGTCGCCGTCCGCGGCGATCGGCACCGTGATCCGCGAGGGCACGGTGCGCGAGCTGGCGCAGCAGGCGGGCTTCGCCTCCACGCGAGTCCTCGACGTGGACGGCGGCTTCTTCCGGCTGTACGAGCTGCGCTAGGAGCAGCTCGAGCCTGTGCAGGAGCGGCGCGCATCTACGCCCCGAGGCGGACGTCCCACGCGACGTCCGTCTCGGGGCGGTAGCAGCACCAGGTGCCCGTACGGAGCGCGTTCTCGAGGTGGCGCCCGAGCTCGGGGTGCGCCTCGCCCACCTGCTTCACCGCCGCGCGCAGGCGCCACGCGACTGCCGAGCGGGCGCGCTCCGCCGCCGAGCCCGCGCGGCGGGCGCGTCCGCCGAGGCCGAACGCCTCCGAGAGCTGCTGGACGAGCGCGTCGAGCTCGGCCTCGGCGCGCTCGGCGCGCAGCGGATCGTTCGCCGCGCGCGCCTCGTCGATCTCGCCCTGCAGCTCGCGCACGCGCGCCTGGTACTCGCGCCGCGCGCGCTCGTCGAGGAGCGGCCCGGCGTCGCCGGACGCGTCGACCCCGCCCGCGAGCTGGAGGCAGTGCAGCTCCTCGCCCGGCCGCGCGAGCAGCGCGGCGAGGTCGTCGAGGCCCTTTCTGTGGCGCAGCTGCGCCTCCCGCCCCGCGAAGCGCACGGTCCACACGTCGCCGGTCCGGCGCAGGAGCGCGCGAGCCGCGCGCGCGCCGGCGGCGCCTTCGCCGGACGCGCGGCCGGTTGCTCGGGCGACGCCATCGTGCGCGTCGGGCGCGGACCTCGCCTGCGCCGGCGCCGCGGCTCCCTCGGCCAGCGCGGCGAGCCGCTCGCGCGCGGCGCGCAGCGCGGCGCCCCCGGGCGGGGCCGGCGCCGCCTTCGCGGCCTCGGGGTCGTCGAAGAGGTCGCCGATCACGGACGCGTGGCAGCCGGGAGGGACCGCCGCGAGCAGGACGTCCGCGCTCCCCCCGTCGCCTTCGCGGCGCGCGAGGGCGGCGGCCGCGCGCAGCGTCAACGCGAGCTCCGCGAGCTCG
>DATAGA010000598.1:0-2433 GCA_036257215.1 Myxococcota bacterium | reverse complement strand
ATCGCGGGGCTCGAGGGACTGGACCCCGAGCTGCTCACCGTGCTCGCCGGGCAGGCCGAGGTGCGCGCGCTGGCGGCCGGCGAGGCGCTGCCGCCCGCCCCGGAAGGCCCGCGCTCGCTCCGCTTCGTGATCGCGGGCCGGGTGCGCACGGAAAGCGGCGAGGCGCACGGCCCGGGCTCGCTCGTCGACGCAGGCGGCGCGCGCGGCCGCGGCGCAGTCGCGCTCGAGGAGAGCCTCACGCTCGCGCTCGACATGGACGCGTTGACCGAGCTCTGCGAGGAGCACTTCGGCCTGCTGCTCGCGGTGACGCGCGGGCTGGCGCGCGCCCAGCTCGTCCGCTGGCGCGCGAGGCCGCCCGCGGCCGACGCGCCGCATCCGCCGGACCGGCAGCGGGTTGCCGCGCTCGACGACCTCGGCGAGCGGGTCGCCTTCCTCGCCGGCTGCCCCGCCCTCGCGGGCATCCCGGTCCACTCGATCGGGCAGCTCGCCCAGGGCGCGCGCGCTCTCTCGCTCCGGCCGGGCGAGCTGCTCTGGAGCGCGGGCGAGCCCGCCGACTCGGTCGTCGCGCTCGTGGACGGAGCGGTCGAGGCGCGCGCGGACGGAAGCCGCTTCGCGATCGGGCCGTGCGCGCTCGCGGGGCTGCTCGAGTCGATCGCCGCCGAGCCGCGCTGGTACACCGCCGAGGCGCGCACCCCCGTGCGCGCTCTCGCGATCGACATCGCGTCCGTCTTCGACGCGGCGGAGGACGACTCCGAGACGGCGGCCTACCTGCTCGCCGCGCTCGCGCGCTCGTGGAGCCTCTCGCTCGAGACGTCCGCGCCGTGAGGGAGCGGCGGCGGGCGGGCCTCTTCGCGGCGGCCATGGCCGCGATCTTCTTCGCGATCGTGACGCTCTTCTGGGTGCTCAAGCCGCTGAAGAAGGGGCTCTTCCTGCGCACGTACGACGCGACGGGCTTCGACTTGCTCGGCGTCCTCCTGACGAGCGCGCAGGCCGAGCTGATCGCCAAGATCGGAAACCTCGCCGTCGCGCTCGCCGCCGCCGCGATCTTCACCGCGCTCGCGCGCCGCCTGCGCCCGCATCGGCTCGCGCTCGTCATCGGAGCGGCCTTCCTCGCCGGCCACGCGCTCTTCGCCCGGCTCGTCGCCGCACCCGGCGGAGCCACCGTCTGGGCCTTCTACCTGTACGGCGACCTCTGGAGCACCGCGATGATCGCGGCGTTCTTCGCGTTCCTGAACGACACCGTCTCGCCCGCGGAGGCGCGCCGCCTCTACGGCCCGATCGGCGTGGGCGGCGTGCTCGGCGGTGTCGTGGGCTCGACGATGGTCGCCGCGTGGCTCGAGCGGCTCGACCTCCCGACCTGGCTCTGGATCTGCGTCGCCGGGACCCTCGCGATCCTGGCGCTCTTCGCCGCCATCGGCCGCTTCGCCGCGCCCGGCGGCGCCCCTGCGCGGAAGGAGGAGGGCGAAGGACCGGCCGCCCTCGCGGCGGTGCGGCGCGTCGCGCGCTCGCGCTACCTGCTGGCGCTCGTCGCGATGGTCGCGCTCTACGAGATGACCTCCACCCTGCTCGACTTCCAGTTCAGCGGCACGCTGGTGCGACACCTCGATGGCGCCGCGATCGACGCGCACCTCGCCCGCGTCTTCGCGATCACGAACGGGACCGCCCTCGCGGTGCAGCTCGTCGTGACGCCGCTGCTCCTGACCCGCGTCGGCGTGGGGCCGGCGCTCCTCGTGCTCCCGACCGCCGCGCTCGCCGCGGAGGCGTGCTTCGCCCTCGCTCCGAGGCTCTGGACCGCGAGCGCGCTCAGCGTCGCCGACAACTCCCTCAACTACTCGGTCCAGCAGTCGTCGCGCGAGGCGCTGTACGTGCCGCTGGACCGCGCCGAGAAGCTCGACGCGAAAGCGGTGATCGACGTGTTCGTCCAGCGGCTCGCCAAGGTACTCGCCATCGGCGTGAGCCTGGCGCTCACGCTCTGGTGGAGCGGACCGTCGGCCCTGCGCTGGCTCGCGCTGCCGACCGCGGTCGTGCTCGCGCTCTGGATCCTCTGCGCGCGCTACGCGGACCGCGAGTACCGCCGGCTCACGGAGAAGGAGCCCGCGTGAAGGGCCGAGCGGGCTGCGCGCTCCTCGCCGCGTCGCTCTGCGCGTGCGCGGGGTCCGGCGGGGACGAGGCCGGGGCGCCGGCGTGTCGGCCGCCGCCGGGACCGGCGGAGCGCTGCGTAGTGCCGAGCACGCGGTACGAGGCCGGCCCGTTCCAGCGCTTCCTGCTCGGATCCGGCTACCGGGATCTCTGGGCCACGCCAATCGTGGTCCCGCTGCTCGACCTCGACCGCACCGCGGGCGGGCTCGAGCCGGTCCGCGAGCTCGGACACGGACAGAGCGCGACGCTCGCGCTCCGCGGCGCCGACGGCCGCGCGTACTCCTTCCGCACGAC
>DATAGA010000575.1:0-2447 GCA_036257215.1 Myxococcota bacterium | reverse complement strand
GAACTACTTCGAGCACTGGGGTCTCGAGCGCCGCGGCCCGCGCCCCTCGCCGGCGGACTCCTGGGACACGCACTCCTGGTTCACCTACTACTCGCTGATCGGCCTCTCGCGCCACGCCGACCACCACGCCTACGGCACGCGGCCCTACCAGTCGCTGCGCGTTCGCGACGAGGCGCCGCTCCTCCCGACGGGCTACATCGGCATGATCCCGCTGGTGGTCGTCCAGAACCGCCGCTTCCGCGAGCTCGCGACCGCCGAGCTCGAGCGCCGCAAGCTGGGCCCGTTCCGCGAGGCGTGAGCGGAGCGGGGCCGCCCTTCGTCGCTAGCGCACGCGCACGTCGAGATCGCGGTCGCGCTGCCGCAGACGGCCGCGATCAGCGCTCGGGCGCGACGTCGCGCGCGACGGGGAGCAGCACGCGCACCTCCGTCCCCTGGCCGAGCGCGGATTCGACGCGCAGGCGCCCGCCGTGGCGGCGCACGATCTCGTGCGAGATCGAGAGCCCGAGCCCGGTGCCCTCGCCGACGGCCTTCGTCGTGAAGAACGGATCGAAGATGCGCTCGATCAGCTCCGGCGCGATCCCGCAGCCGTTGTCGGCGACCGCGATCTCGACGTCCTCGCCGCAGCGGCCGCTCGAGACCCGCACGAAACCGCCGTCGCGCCCGTCGACCGCCTGCGCCGCGTTGATCACGAGGTTGAGTAGCACCTGCTCGAGCTCGCGGCGCGAGCCCTCCACGGCGGGGACGTCGGCGAGCACGCGCTCGATCCGAGCGCGGTGGCGCACGTGGGGCTCCGCGACGCGGAGCGCGCGCTCCACCAGGTCGTTCGCATCGAGCCGCTCGCGGCTCCCCGCGCCCGCGTGCGAGAAGACACGCACGTCGCGAACGATCGCCGCGGCGCGCTCGACGCCCTCGAGCGATTCGTCGAGCATCGTGACGCCCTCGTCGAACACCTCGTCGAGCGCCGGCTTGCCCGCCCCGGAGCGCCACGCCTCCACCAGCCCGATCCACTGCTCGCGAAGCGTCCGCAGGTTCGTGCCGATGTACGCCAGCGGGTTGTTGATCTCGTGCGCGATACCGGCCGCGAGCTGGCCGACGGCGGCGAGGCGCGCGGAGATGAGCAGTCGGTTGCGCAGGCCCACCACCTCGCGCAGGTCGCGCAGCAGGATCACGACGCCGATCTGCCGTCCGCGCTTGTCCCAGAGGAGCGTTGCCGAGAGGGCGACGGGCACGCGTCCCAGCGTCGGGCTCACGAGCTCGCACTCGTGATCGCGCAGCTCGCGCGCGGGGAAGAGCGGCGCGCCGGGCAGGAACGACGCGATGGGCTGGTCGAGCAGGTCGGGCAGCGACCCTCCGAGGAGCGTCGCGAGGCTCGGGTTGGCGAACCGCAGGCGGCCCTGCGGCGTCGCGAGCGCCACGCCGTCGCGCAGCGACGCGAGCACCGGCCCCGCGAAGGAGCCGGGCGCGAGCACGGAGTAGCCGAACTGCCAGAGGCTCGCGGCGACGACAGCCCCGAGCAGCGCGAAGGAGAACGGGCCCACGCGCGGGAGATCGATGCCCAGCAGGGGGAGGAGCCCGTCGCTCGAGCCGAGGAAGAGCGGCAGCGCGATCCCGAGACCCATCCACGGGCTCTGCCCGCGGTCCGCGGGCGACGTCGAGCTCAGCACGTGCGCGTAGGCGTAGGCGGCGCCGACGCTCGAGATCGCGACGGTGAAGGCGAACCATACTGCGTAGCCCGGGCCTACTTCGTATGCGTAGCCCCAGGGCACCGCGTGCACGCCGGTGTGCATCCACGGCGAAATCCACTCGAACGCGAGGGCGACGCCGGCGACCGCGTAGGAGAACGGCACGAGCCCGCGGACGGCGCGCGGGACGCGGGGCGCCTGGTCGAGCAGAAGGTGGAGCGAGAGCGGACCGACCGCGATCCAACCGGGCGCGGAGAGCCGCACGAGCGAGAGCGCCAGCTCGGGGTCGCTCGTCACGCTCCAGAGCGCCTCGCAGGCGCCCCACCAGGCGCCGCCCGCCAGGATCGCGGTCAGCAGGCGGTTCGACGTGCTGGCCGGCTCGCGCGCGAAGATCAACATCGCCAAGGCCAGGCAGGCGAGGCCCGACCCGAGCGGAAGCAAGAAGTAGGCGTCCATCGCGGCCACGCTCCGGAACCCGAAGATCGACCGCGCGAGAAGCGTGCTTGACGGATGCAAGCAGCGGGGCGGGGTGGGGTGTCCCCGCGGGGGTCACCCGCGGCCCGTTGCGCCGGCCCTCAGCGAACGGCGCGCGGCACCTTCAAGTACGCGTCGGCCGCCCGCACGGCGGCCGGGTGCGTGAAGACGTGGCGCAGCCGCCAGAGCGGCGAGTGCCACGCGGACTCGGGCAGCGTGCCGTCTAGGAGCTCGCCGACGAGCGCGCCCGCGTGCGCGCCGAGCGTGTCGAGGATGCGCTCGCCGAGCTCG
>DATAGA010000572.1:0-2240 GCA_036257215.1 Myxococcota bacterium | reverse complement strand
GCGTCGAACGGCGTCGTCGTGGCGCCGTCCCAGTCGGAGCCGAACGCGAGCGCCGAGGCGCCGACGACGCCGCGCGCGTACGCGAAGGCGCGCGCGATGGCCGCCGCGTCGTCGCCGCACACCGCGCCCGGGAAGAAGCCGATGCCGATCGCGCCGCCCGTCGCGGCGATGCGGCGCAGCTGGTCGTCGCTCAGGTTGCGCGGACCCGGGCACGTGCCCTGTACGCCGGTGTGCGACACCACGACGGGCTTCGTCGCGCGTGCGAGCGCGTCGTCGACCGCGCGCGGCGAGGCGTGCGCGAGGTCGAGCGCGATGCCGAGCGCCTCCATGCGCGCGATCACCTGCTCGCCGAGCGGCGTCAGACCGCCCTTCTCTGCGCCGTGGGCCGAGCCTGCCACCTCGTTGTCGAAGAAGTGCGCGAGCCCCATCATGCGGAAGCCGGCGTCGAAGAGCGCGTCGACGGACTCGAGCCGGCCTTCGAGCGCGTGCAGGCCCTCGGTCCCGAGCACGCCGCCCACGAGCGAGGGGTCGGACGCGCGGTCGGCCAGCAGGCGCTCGAGGTCGCCCTTGGTGCGGATCACGCGGAAGCCGCCATTCGAGGCCGCGGCCAGCGCCTCGAGCCGCGCGGCCTGGTCGCGCGCGCGCTCGAGCAGGCTGCCCCAGGTGCGCCGCGGCCGGCGCTGCAGCACCACGAGCGACGTCATCATGTCGGCGGTGTCGCTCTCGTTGCGCTCGAAGTTCTGCCCCCACGGCGACTTCGTCGCGACGCCGAACACCTGGAGCGCGACGTTGCCCTCGCGCAGCCGCGGGAGGTCCACGTGCCCGTGGCCGGCCCGCCGCGCGAGGTCGCGGCTCCAGAGCAGCGGGTCGGCGTGGAGGTCGACCACGACGAGGCGCGCGTGGGCCGCCCGCGCGGGCTCCGGCGCCGCGGCGGCGCCGCCCTCGGTCACCCGGTTCAGCGCGCGGTCGACCGCGCAGGCGCCGGCGCCGACCAGCGCGAGGGCGAGGAGTCCGAGTACCGCGCCTGCTGCGCGGAGCCGCCTGCCCATCTCGCTGGCGTCGACCCCATGTCGCCGGCGCTCCCCCTCGCGCCGCCCATTCTAGGAGTGGGGGCCGCCCGTGCCTACTCCTGCGGCCCGAACACGCGCCGCCACCACGGGTCCGATCCCGCGGGCCGCGGCTGCGGCCCGAGCGAGCCGAGCTTCGCGCGGATGGCCGCGAGGTCCCAGCCGGTGAGGCTCGCGAGCGTGCGCGCCTCGCGCTCGCGCCGCTCGCCGAGCTGGCGGCGGTACTGCTCCGCTGCGGGACACGAAGCCGTGCCGGTCCAGGCGTGCCGCAACACGTAGCGCCCCTGGAAGTTCGTGCGGTCGCCCGTCTCCTGGAAGACGAGGTCCTCGGGGAAGTGCGCGGCGTCGTAGCGGACGTGCAGGCGCGTGACGAAGGCGTCGGTCGCACCGGGCAGCGGCGGCGCGAAGCCCGGCCGCGGCGGGCCCGGCGCCGGCGACGAGGCGTCGCCGAGCCACATGACGCCGAGCTGGCGCAGCTCTGCGGGTGTCAGCGGGTCCGCCGCGCACGGGTCGCACCAGCCCATGTCCCAGGCGTACTCGAGGAACACGGCCTCGCCGCGCTCGCGCGCCACCTGGGTGCGGAACATGTCGCGATAGAAGGCCGGGAACTCGTCCTTCACGTGGACCGGGAGCTCGACGTCGCTCGGGAGCCGGACCGTGCGGTAGTTGACGGGCTCGACGCGGCCGGTGCGCGTCAGCGTGTACACGAAGAGCTCCTGCGCGCCGGCCGCGTTCAGCGTGCCGAGGCGGATCGGCAGCATGAACTTCTTCGTCTCGAACGCCATCTGGAGCGGGCGCAGCACCTCGGTGCCGAGCCGCTCCTTGGCCTCGAGGTTCACCTTGGCGACGAAGAAGCGCATGCCCTGCTTCAGGTAGGAACCGACCACGCGCTCCGCGCCGTCTGGGAGGCGGTAGCCCTGCTCGCGCAGCCAGGTCACGAGGCCGTCGCTCTCCTTCGCCGAGAGGATCAGCACGTCGTACTCGCCGACGGCGTACTGTGCCTCGATCGCGACGCCGAGCGCCCGGGCGCGCGCGCGCGAGGCCGCGTCGGCCGCCGCGGGAGCCCGCGCGCTCAGCTCGTACAGCACGTGGGGCGCGCACGGATCCTCGTCGAAGTACTCGACGAGCCGGGGCGCGGTGAAGGCGTCGATCCGGTCGATCCACGCCTTCTCG
>DATAGA010000570.1:0-3927 GCA_036257215.1 Myxococcota bacterium | reverse complement strand
GGGCTCGACAACGAGAACGTCGACATGGTCCCGGGGCTGTGCTCGCCGTTCGTGGGCCCGTGCGGGCCGTCGAGCCCGAGCGCCGTCACCATCCCGCTGTTCGAGAACGCGCTGCCGCGTCGCGCCGGCGTGTACTCGGTCGAGCAGCGGGCGCTCACGGTGAACGATCCGAAGTTCGTCACCTGGGGCTCGGACTACTCGATCGACCTGGAGGTGGTCGTCCCGGAGCCGGCGAACCCGCTGCTCGTCGCGGCCGGCCTGGCGCTGCTCGGCGCGGCCTACGCGCCCAGCCGCACCAGCTCGAGGAACTCGCGCCGGGTGCGCGGCCCGTAGGTCGCGAAGCTCGGGTCGCGCGCTTCGGCGTCGGGCTTGGTGCGCGCGCGCTGCGCGTGGCGGCGCGCGTCCTCCGGCGCGATGCCGTACGGGCGCGTCGCGTTCCAGCCGAGGACCTTCCGGCGCAGGGCCGGCGTGAGCTCGGGGTAGCCGTGGCGCTCGCGCAGCTCCGGCGCGATCTGGAAGCTGCGGAAGGCCTGGATCTGGTCCTGCGGCGAGCCGTACCAGATCGAGTCCGTGCCCCAGAGGACGTTGTCCTCGCCCACGGCGCGCACGAGCTTGCCGAGCGCGTGCGCGGCCTGCGTCGGGTCGCGCATCAGGTAACGCCAGGTGCTCCCGAGCTCGGCGTAGACGTTCGACCCGGGCGCGACCCCGCTCGCCTCGAGCGAGCGCACCAGCGAGTCGATGCCGCGGGCGCGCGCGCGGTCGTAGGGCCCCTCGTCGGTCGCCGTCTCGAAGCCCGAGTGGTAGACGATGAAGTGGACGTCGGGGAAGCGCTTGGCGGCGGGACCGACGTCGTCGCACAGGCTGTGCTCGTCGCGCATCCCGGGCAGCGGGAAGCCCTTGTGCACGCAGATCACCTTCACGCCGAGCGCGCGCGCCTTCTCGACGAACGGGACGCCCACCGCCTCGTCGTCCAGCCGGTAGCCGCGCCCGTTCGGCCCGTACTGCGTGTACGTCTTCCATGCGACGACGCGCCAGCGCTCCGCCAGCTCGTTCATCCGGTCGAGCTCGCCGGGGAAGTTCGGGTGCACGGGTCCGTGGAGCAGGAGCCGCCCCGTGCCCTGCATCGAGTCGACCAGCGCGCGCGTCGCGGCGGCCTCCTCGATGCGCAAGGGCGCCGCGTCGCGGTCGGGCTCCGGCACGAACGAGAGCACCGCGATCGCGGTGTCGCTGTCGACGAACACCTCCTTCACGAACTGGCGCGCCGAGAAGCAGTCGATCGGGTCCGGCAGGCCGCACTCGGCGAACGGAAAGCTCCGGATCGTGCGGTCCCAGAACCGCGAGCGCTGGCGCCAGGGACGCTCCGGCGCGACGTGGTGGCCCTGCACGTCGATCACGACCTCGTCCCCGCCGAGGTGCGCCTCGGCGAGCACGGGCTCGACGGGGCTCTCGGGAGGCAGCTCGTAGAAGCCGCCCCGGCGGCCCGCGCGGGCGAAGGCCTCGTTCATGGCGAGGAGACTCGATGCCGCGCCGCAGGCGGAGACGAGGAAGCGGCGGCGCGAGAGGCCGAGGCGCCGCGCGTTGTGCTCGGCGCGCTCGTGCGCGAGCGCGTTCGCCGCGACGCACGCCGCCGGGAGCGGGACCGGCTCGAACTCGCCGTTGCTGGTGCTGTCGAGCCGGACCGGGAGGCGCAGGTTCTCGCCGCTCCGGCTCACCGCGCCCCCTGCGCGTCCGTGCGAGCCGTCGTCAGCGTGTCGAGGTCCCGGTAGAGGAAGTAGCCGAAGAGCATCTCCTCGTAGGTCTGCTCGCCGTAGTAGACCCACGTGGTGGGGTCGGGATTGGCGGGGTTGCGCTCCGAGTTGTCGAACGTCGCCTCCACCACGAGCCGCGTGCCCGCCGGGATCCGCAGCGGCTCGGCCAGGACGTAGCGGCGCTGCCAGTTGAACTCATAGGCCGGGACCGAGAGCAGCGTCTCGCTGCGCCCGTCGGGGTAGTGCGCGTCGATGCGCATGGCCTTGCCGCGGAAGTGCATGTGCGGGCTCAGCTGGTAGAGCAGGATGTCGCGATCGATCGTCCGCTCGGCGACCTCGCGATGGTCGGACGCGCCCGGGGGAATCTCGAAGTCGAACCTTCCGACCGCGCCGGTCTTGAGCTCGTAGGGGAGGGGGCGCTCCGAGAAGTAGAGCGCGAGCCGGGGCGCGTCGCGCTCGGGGCGTCCCGTCGTCGTGTAGTGCAGCTGGAACTTGATCTTCGAGCCGGCGGGCACGAAGTAGCCCGCGCCGTCGGGCAGCGAGCGCACCTCGCGGCCCGGGACGTACGCCGCGAACATGCCCGAGGTGAAGCGCGGCCCCTCCGTCGGCGGCCCGTCGTGCCCCTCCGGATAGACGATCCAGGCGAGCCCGTGGTGCATCACGCGCCGGTTGCGCGGCTGGAGGTCCACGTCGCGCACCCAGACGTCGCGCTCGATCGGCAGCTCGAGGTGCTCGTAGCGGTACGGGACGACGCCGCTCGCCGGAAGCTCCTGCTCCGGCGCGGCGATCACGAGATCCGGCGCGCCGAGCACCCACTCGGGCTCGGGCGTGGCCACCCTCTGCAGCAGGGGGTCGCTCCCTTCGCCGCGCGGCGCGCCGGCCTCGACCCAGTGGACGAGGCTGCGCTGCTCGTCGACGCTCATGCCGCTCGCGTTGGCGAAGCGCCCGAACGCCGGGTCGGCATGCCACGGCGGCATGCGCCGCGTCCGCACCACCTCGCGCATCATCGGCGCCCAGCCGCGGACGGCGTCGTATCCGGTCATCGACCAGGGCGCGACGCCGCCGTCGCGGTGGCAGTCGACACAGCGCCGCTCGAGGAGCGCGGCGATCCCGCCCGTGTAGGTCAGCGCCCCGCGCTCGCGCTCGGGGAAGTGGATCAGGCAGCCGGGCGCCTCGCGCACGGCGGTCTCGACCGGCTTCCCCGCGAGCAGCGCGCCGAGCGCGTCGCGCAGGTAGTGCTCGCGCGCCGGCCGCTGCGTGCCGTAGTGCCGGCCGTCGTCGATCGGACCGCGATACACGAGGCGCCGCCCGTCCGTCGCGATCACGAGGACCTCCGCCGTCCGCGTGATCCCGAGCGCCTCGGCCACGAGCTGCGTCTCGTCGAGGAGGACGGGGAAGTCGATCGCGTACTCGCGCACCTCGCGCGCCACGCTCGCGCGGTCGTCCTGCGGGCTCGCGTTGAGGCCGAGGAAGGCGACGCCGCGCGGGCCGAACGAGGCGCGCAGGGCCGCGAGCGCCGGGATCGCGCCCCGCGCGATCGGGCAGCCGTTGCCCTGGACGAAGAGGACGACGGCCTTGCGGTCCTCGTAGGAGGAGAGGCGGTGCGAGCGCCCCTCGTGGTCGAGCAGCGCGAAGTCGTCGACCGACGTCGGCTGCGGTGCGGCGCCGAGCAGCGACGCTGCCAGCACACCGAGCACGGCGGACGTGAGGAGCCCTCGATGCAGCACGGCCGGACCCCTCGGTGACTCTAGCGCGGCGGGTCGGCGGGCGCGGTGCCGCCGCGGTCGCGCATGAGGAGCAGCACGAACGGGAGCAGCACGATCGGGATGACCCAGCTGATCCCGAGCGCGAGCAGCGGGCGATCGTCCCAGCCGGCTCCGATCGCCGCGAACGCGAACGCCGTCGGGACGCTCCCGAGGCACGACGCGATCAGCACCCGGGAGAGCGGCATCGAGCCGAGGCCCGCGACGAAGATCACCGCCTCGGGAATGCTGTACCCGAGGCTGCGCGTCAACACGATCGCCCACATGCCGGACCGGTCGAAGAAGCGCTGAACGCGCTGAAGCGCCGACTCGCCGGCCAGACGCACCGCGAGGCCGCGGCCGAAGGCGCGTGCCAACGCGTAGCCGAGGAGCCCAGCGGTCACGAGCGCGACGCTCCCGATCAGGCCGCCGAGCAG
>DATAGA010000569.1:0-7701 GCA_036257215.1 Myxococcota bacterium | reverse complement strand
GCCGGCGCCTGCGCGCGGCGGCTCCGCGGAATCGGGCCGAGCCGCGCTCCGGCCCGCAGCGCCGCGGGCAGGGCGCGGTCGTTCTCGACCGCGTGCCAGACGGCGACGGCGAGCGACCCGACGACGAGTGCCGGGACGTGCGTCGCCGCGAGCGCGTAGAGCGGCGCGAAGCTCGCGACGAGGGCGAGCTCGAGCCACGCGTGCAGCGCGGGCGGGAGAGCGCCGCCGCGCGCGCGCGCAAACGCCCCGCGGCCCGCGCGCGTCGCGCCGAGGAGGTGGCCGTAGCCGAGCGCGGCCACGGCCGCGTAGTGGAGCGCTGCGCGCGGCTCGGGCTCGGGCACGAGGACGCGCGCGGCGCCGAGCCAGGCCGCGACGACGGCCGCGCTCGCGAGACGGACGCGCGCCGCGGTCACGCGAGCGCGCCCCGAGCCGGCGTCCACGCGAGCGACCACAGGCAGCCCGCGCCGTTCAGCCCGACGTGGGCGGCGACGGACTCCGCGAGCGCGCCGGTGCGGGCGAAGAAGGCGCCGAGCGCGAGACCGACGCCGAGTGCGGCGAGGAAGCTCCACGGCTCGGGGTGCGCGGCGGCGAAGAGCGCGCTCGAGGCCACGACCGCGCCCGGCGCGCCGAGCGCGGGGCGCAGCGCGCAGAGCAGCCGCTCGCGGTAGAGCAGCTCCTCGAGGAGCGGGCCGGGCCCGAGCTGGAGCAGCGCGAGCGCGGCGCCGGGCGGGACGAGCGCAGGCGGCGGCGCGAGAGCGAGCGCGCTGCCGGCGGCCGCGACGGCCGCGAGGAGGAACGGGAAGCTCGCGAAGCCCGCCGCGGCGGCGAGCGCGAGCGCGGCGACGCGGCCTGCCGCGCGCTGCTGCCACGGTGGCGACGCGCGGCTCGGAGCCGGCGCGAAGACCGAGCCGTTTCCCGGAGCGCCGCGCGCGCCCGGACGCCGCACGACCAGCGCCGCGCACGCGAGCGTGCTCGCGCCGAGGAGCGCGAGGTCGGCGTGCGCGCCGCGCGAGGCGAGGAGGACGAGGCTCCAGACGAGCGCCACCGAGAGGAGCGCTGCCGCGGGGCTCGCAGGGCGGTCGCTGCGCATCGCGGGCGCGGACTGCAAGGCCGATGCCGCGCGCGCCGCGGGCGGTTCTCCTCTCCGGCGGCGGGCGCGGCGTGCCGCCGCGCCGCCGCGTGGACGCGCATCGTACGCGCTCCGGTGTCCCTGCGTGCTCCGCGCGAAGGCCGCGCGTCGCGAGCGCGCTCTCGGCTACCGGCCGGCGCGCTGGTCCGCGAGCCAGCGCTCGTGCTCGGGACCTTCCCAGGCGCGGTGCTCGCCGCGCCGGTACGCCGCGGCGTTGCGCTCGTACAGCAGCGCGTTGAACCGGTTCTCGGCGCTCGCGTCGCGCGTGCGCACGACGCGAGCGGGCACGCCGGCCGCGACCGAGTGCGGCGGGATCCGGGTCCCCGGCGTGACGACCGCGCCGGGGGCGACGATGGAGCCGCGTCCCACGACGGCGCCGTTCATCACCACCGCGCCGATCCCGATCAGGCACTCGTCTTCGATCGTGGCGCCGTGCACGGTCGCGCGGTGCGCGATCGTGCAGAAGTCGCCGATCGCGACGCCGCTGCCGCCGTCCACGTGGATCATGACGAAGTCCTGTAGGTTGCTGCCGCGCCCGACGGTCACGGACTCGCACTCGCAGCGGATCACGCAGTAGGGCCACACCGACGAGCGCTCGCCGATCTCGATCCGGCCGTACAGCTGCGCGCCCGGCGCGATCCAGACGCTCTCGTGGATGCGCTGCAGCGAGCGCTCGCTCACGGCGCCTCCGCGGGGGCGCCGTCCCCCGCCGGGACGCGGGCGCCCGCCGGCGAGCCGGCGGGACCGGGCGCGGAGACCGCGGGCGTCTTGGGGACGCGCGCGATGCGGTGGCCGCTGCGCGCGAGAAGCGTCGGGATGCCCTGCGCGCCGACGACGTGACCCGCGCCCACGACGACGAGCCAGGTCTTCTCCTCGCGCAGGAGTGCGTCGATCCGCTGCGCCATCGCCTGGTTGCGGGCGACGTACACGCGCTCGTGGAACTCGCGCAGAGGCGGCGCGTCCTTCGCCGGAGCGGTCTCGGCCTCGATCACGTCGAGGTCGCCGCGCTCCCAGGCGGCGAAGAGCCGCGTGGAGAGCGAGCGCATGTCCTCCTCGTGGTCGAGCATCTCGCCGAGCATGCGCGCCTGGAGGTCGAGCGGGAGCGCGTCGAAGAGCGAGAGCTGGAACTCCGGCGTCTCGAGCGCGAGGATCGGCTTCTTCTGCTCCTGCGCGCGCGTCGAGAGGCGCAGGTCCACGCCGCCCTCGGCCGGCAGGCCCGCCTCCGCGAAGATGTACGACGACACCATCGTCATGAGCAGCCACGGCTCGAAGCGCCGGTAGGGCTCGAGCGGCTGGCCGCGCTCGCGCAGGAATTCGCCGAGGCGCTCGTAGGTCGGGCGCGGCAGCACCTGGTCGAGCGTCTGGCCCTCGGGCAGCGACGCCATCGCGATGGTGCGCTGCACGAAGCCGAAGGCGTCCGCGCTCTCGGACGTGATGTCCGCTTCGAGCACGAGCGCGTCCGCCGCGTCGTAGGCGCGCTCGATCGCCGGGTCGAGCGCGAAGTCCGCGCGGGCGGCGTGCACCGAGCCGAGCAGGAAGGCGCGCCCGCGCGGGTTCGCGGCGCTCTGGATCTCCCAGAGCACGAGGAGGCCCGTCTCGCGCGGCGCGCGCGGAGCGCCCGGGCGGCTCGCGCACGCCGCGGCCAGGAGCAGGAGCGCGAGGAGCGGCAACAGGCCCCGCGACCCTCGGAGCCTTCCCGCCGGCATGCGGGTAGAATGACCGGCCCGCGGAGGAAGCGCATGCGCGCCGTCGTCGTCGACCGGTTCCTGGACCCGAGCGAGCTGCGCGTCTCCGAGCGCGCGGAGCCGAAGCTCCACCCCGGCGCGCTCTCGATCGCCGTGCAGGCCGCGGGCTGCAACTTCTTCGACATCCTGATGGTGCAGGGGAAGTACCAGCTGAAGCCGCCCTTCCCGTTCGTGCCGGGCGCCGAGGTGGCGGGCGTCGTCGAGGCCGTGGGCGAGGGCGTCGAGGGCTTCCGCGTGGGCGACCGCGTGCTCGCATCCTGCGGCCTCGGCGGCTTCGCCGAGCGCGTCGTCGTCCCGGCGTCGGTCGCGTACGCGATGCCGGCCGGCATGAGCGCCGCCGAGGGCGCGTCGCTTCCGATCGTCTACCCGACCGCGTACGCCGGGCTCGTCCACCGCGGCCGGCTTCAGCCGGGCGAGACGCTGCTCGTGCACGCGGCCGCCGGCGGCGTGGGGCTCGCCGCGGTGCAGGTCGGCAAGGCCATCGGGGCGCGCGTGATCGCGACGGCCGGCGGGCCGGACAAGCTCGAGGTCGCGCGCCGCGCGGGCGCGGACGTGCTGATCGACTACGGCCGCGAGGACTTCGTCGCGCGCGTGAAGGAGGCGACGAGCGGCCGCGGCGCGGACGTGATCTACGACTCCGTCGGCGGCGACGTGTTCGAGGGCTCGCTCAAGTGCATCGCCTGGAACGGCCGGCTCGTCGTGATCGGCTTCGCGGGAGGCACGATCCCGAGCGTCGCCGCGAACCGCATCCTGCTGAAGAACATCGAGGTGACGGGGCTGCACTGGGGCGCCTACGCGCAGCACCAGCCCGCCTCCATCCCGCAGGTGTTCCAGGCGCTCTTCGGGCTCTACGAGCGGGGCGCGATCCGCCCGGTCGTGTTCCGCACCTATCCGCTGGAGGAGGTGGCCCAGGCGCTGGCCGACCTCGGCAGCCGCAAGACGTTCGGAAAGGTCGTCCTCGCCCCCTGACCCGTCCCGACGCCGGGTCGCGGCCTCTCGGCGCGGGTCCCCATGGGGACGCCGCGGCCCCCGGGCGTTGCCGGCCGCGCACCGTCCCGATAGATTCCGCTCCCTTCCCGGTCTCCCGAGGACGTCATGCCCAAGCTCTCCCAGACCCTGCGCGACGAGCGGCGCATCCAGAAGGTCCGCAAGAACGCGGCCAAGCGCGCGGCGCTCCGCAAGGTCGTGAAGGACCCGAACGCCTCCCTCGAGGAGAAGCTCGCGGCGCAGAAGGGCTTCGTGAAGCTCGGCCGCAACTCGTGCCCGACGCGCGTCAAGCGCCGCTGCCGGGTCACCGGACGCTCGCGCGGCTACTACCGCAAGTTCGGGCTCTCGCGGATCATGCTGCGCCACCTCGCGCTGCGGGGCGAGCTGCCCGGCGTGCGCAAAGCGAGCTGGTAGCAGCGCCATGAAGCCCGGCATCCACCCCGACTACCACAAGGTGCTGTTCGTCGACAGCGCGACGGGCCAGGAGTGGATCTCGCGCTCGACGCTCAAGTCGTCGGAGACGCGCACGGTCGACGGCGAGGAAATGCCGGTGATCAAGCTCGAGATCTCGTCCGCGAGCCATCCGCTCTGGACCGGTCAGTCGCGCGAGCTCGACACCGAGGGCCGCGTCGACCGCTTCCGCAAGCGCTACGGCCAGAAGGCGCGGAAGTAGGACCCATGTCTCACCTGTGCGAGCTCACCGGGGTGCGCGCCCAGACGGGCAACAACGTCTCGCACTCGAACGCGAAGACGAAGCGGCGCTTCCGCCCCAACGTCCAGAAGGTGCGCTTCCCGAGCGAGGTGCTCGGGCGCAACGTCGAGCTGCGCGTCACGACGCGCGCCGTGCGCACCGTGCAGCGGGCCGGCGGGCTCGACGCCTTCCTGATCCGCGCCGACGCGGCGAAGCTCCCGGTCGCGGCCGCGCGGCTCAAGCGCGACGTCCACCGCGCCCTCGCCGGCAAATAGCGCGCGCGCGAGTAGCGCGAGTCAGCGCCCCGCGGCTCCCGCCGGCGCGACGCCGCCGCGGAGTGCGAGCGCGAACGCCGGCTCGTCCCGGGGCGCCTCGCCGAGCTCGACGCGCAGCGCGGTGCCGTCGCGCTGCCAGCGCACCGGCCCGCGGCCCAGGAGCTCGACCCCCCCGCCCTCGGCCAGCGCGACGTCCTCGAGCGTGAGGACCGCGCCCGCGGGCCAGCCGAGGACGATCGCGTACACCGCGTCGGCCCGCGCGCTGAAGCGCACCGCGACGCCCTCGCGGGTGGTCCCCTCGGCGCGGCGCCAGGGCTGCGTGCCGTAGACCGCCTCGCCGCTTCGCGCGAGGAACTCTCCGAGCCAGCGCAGCCGCGCCAGCTGCGCGTCGGGCACGACCGCGTCCTCGCCGCGCGGCCCGACGTTGAGCAGGAGGTTTCCGTTCTTGCTCACGATGTCGGCGAAGGAGTGGACGAGCTCGCGCCGCGACAGGAAGTCTTCCTCGCGCGACGCGCGGTTGTAGCCGAAGCTCTTGTCGATGCCGCGCACGCACTCCCACTTCTCGCGGCGGACGTCCGGAAACACCGCGTACTCCGGCGTGCGAAAGTCGCAGTGGGGCGGACGCGGGGGCGTGAGATTCGCGCGCCCGCGCGCGACGAGCCGCTCGATCGCGCGGTCGGCGAGCGCGCGCAGCGGGCGCAGGCGCAGGGCGTCCGTGACCCAGCTGCGCGTGGCCCAGCGGTCGTTCACGACGCCCTCGAGCACGGCGGCGTAGTAGTCGGCGAAGAGGCGCCAGAGCCCCGCACGCCCCGTCGGCCAGGCGATGTCGTTCCAGAGCACGTCGGGCGCGACGCGCGCGACGAGCTCGCGCACCTGCGCGTCCGCGTAGGCCGGGTAGCTTCCGCCCGGGACCGACGCCATCACGTCGGCCACGGTGCGCACGGGCATCGGCTCGAACGTCCAGTCGAGCCCGCCGGAGTAGTAGACGCCGAAGCGCAGGCCGCGCGCGCGCACGGCGCGGGCGAGCTCGCCGACGCAGTCGCGCGGCGACGCCCAGCCCTCGCGGCGCGGGTTGCGCACGCGGCTCGGCCAGAGACAGAAGCCGTCGTGGTGCTTCGTCACGAGAACGACGTAGCGCGCGCCGGCGCCGGCGAAAACGTCCGCCCACGCGTCCGGGTCGAAGCGCGCGATTCCGCCCGCCACGAAGTCGTCGCGGAAGCTGGCGTAGGGCCGCTCCCCGTAGCGCTCGCGGTGGAAGCGCGCGACCGGGCTCTCCGGGAAGCGCAGCGAGTTCTCGTACCACTCGACGTAGGGGATGTAGACCTGCAGGTCGCGGTAACGCGCGCGCAGCAGCTCCTGGATGTCGTGCTCGCGCGGCGCGAACGCCGGCACGGACGCCATCGTCCAGTGGACGAAGATCCCGAGCTTGGCGTCCTCGTACCACGCGGGGACCTCGTGCGAGCGCAGGCTCGCGAGGGTCGGCTCGAAGCGCCGCGGCGCCGGCTCGGGCACGGGCGCAGGTCAGCCGGCGAGCGCGGAGAGCGGGACGACGCGGCAGCGCGGCTTCTCGGGCTTCTCCTCGGGGAGCAGGAAGCGCCAGAACATCGTGCCGGTGCGGTGGCCCTCGGTGTCGAGCCAGTTCGGGCGCCCGGGGTCGCGCGCCGCGACGACGATCCGGAAGCTGCCGTCGGGCTCGAGCTTCGTCTGCGCGCGGTTCAACGAGACGCGCCGGTCGCGGTACTCGAAGGCGGCGAGCTGGTGGTTCCACAGCACGACGTTCGCGAACGCGCAGCGCGGGAAGCGCCCCTCGACGACGAGCGCCTGGTCTGGCTGCAGGTCGAACGGCCCCATCGAGTACGCGATGTCGACGGCGCCCCAGGACTCCGAGCCCGCCATGCGGAACACCATCGGCTCGCCGAGCTCGTTGGGCGTCGTCGAGACGAAGGGCGGCGTGGCGGCGGGCTTGGGCCGCCCGACGGTCGAGCCCTTCAGGAACTCGGCGACGTCGCGCAGGCGCGCCGCGAACGCCGCGTCCGTCGCGGGGGGCCGCACCGGCGCGGGGTCGACCGCCTCGATCGCGATCTCCACGCGGCGCGTCGGGTCCGCGGCCGGCGAATCGGTCAGCTCCCAGTAGTGCCGCGTGATCAGCGAGGCGGCGCTCTCGGGGAGCCGCAGCCAGTTGCGCGCGTTCTGGGGGCGCTCCGCCGAGAGCGCGATCTCGAACGAGCCGTCCGGTTCGAGTGCGAGGCCGCGGTCGTTCACGTCGGCCAGCACGGGCTCGGCGGCGCCGCCGAGCCTTCCGTCCGCGCTGCGGCCGTGGATCGTGAAGGAGACGTAGCACTCGTCGGTCTTGCGGCCGCGCACGCGGTAGGCGCGGTCGCCGCGCAGGCGCGCGAAGTGGTAGATCGCGTCCGGGTTGTCGCCGAGGATCTTCCGCGTCGGCGTGACGATGCGTACGAACTCGGGGCGCTCGGGATCGCCTTCCAGGTAGAAGTCGAGGGCGGCCGAGAGCAGGTGGAGCGCGTTGCGCAGCTTCTCGACCTGGTCGATCTCGTCGGCGTCGGCCGCCTCGTGCTCGGCCGCGGTGCGGACCGCCGCGAGGAGGTCGCCGAACGCAGCGAAGCTCGCGAGCTCGTGGAGCTTCGGCATGCGGCGGGCCCCTCCGTGAGCCGGCCAGCGTAGCGCGGACCGCCGCGGCTAGTCGCGGACCGCGGGCGCAGCCGCGGACGCGGCTGTCCGGATACGGCGAGCAGGACGCTGCGACGCAACCTCGAGGTCGCGCTTCCAGGCCGCGGCGCGGGTCGGACGCAGCAGCGCAGCGAGCGCGACCAGCGCCCAGGTCGCCTCGAGCAGCACGAACGGCATGAAGTCGAT
>DATAGA010000524.1:0-2540 GCA_036257215.1 Myxococcota bacterium | reverse complement strand
CACCGGCTCGGCCGCGCGCGGCCGCGGCTTCGGCTTCTGGCGCACGCGCCCGGCGCCCGGCTCCCAGGCGCGTTCGAGCCGCGGCGGCGCGTCGAGCCGCGCGCCAGCCTCGTCGAAGCCGAAGCCCGGGTCGCCCTCGAGCGCGAGCGCGAGGAAGTGCACCGCGACGCCGCTCTGCGCTTCGAACTCGCGCGCCAGCCGCTCGAGCTCGTGGATCCACGCTGCGCCCTTCTGGGCCTCGCGCCGCCGGCACAGCTCCCAGTAGCGCGGGCTGGCGAGCAGCAGCACCGCCGGCGGCGCGTCGCCGAAGCGGCAGCCGTGGGCGGCCTCGAGCTCGCGTGCGATCGCCTCGCGGTTGGCCTGCAGGATCGCCGCGTGGCCCAGCGCCTCGAAGAGATAACGCAGTGGCGTGTCACCCGTCCCGGCGCGCGCCGCGCCCGGGTCGAGGAACTTGAGGAAGCCGAGCGCCGGGCGGTCGTCCCCGATCACGCCGATCAGGTCCACCCGCTCCACGCCGCGGTTCGGATCCTCGTCGCCGAGTGCCGAGTCGGCGGGCGCGGCGCGCAGCGGCATGTTCCAGTCGACGAAGCGCACCGAGCTCTCGTCGGGGAGCCCGAGCGGACGGCCGCTCTCGCGCGAAGCGCGGACGACCGCCGAGGCCACGTGCTCCTCGTCCTTCGCGCGCTGACGCTCGCTCGGCGGACGCCCGCCGTGAGGCTGGAGGAAGCGCCGCCCGGCGTCCGCGCGCCGCGGCGCCTGGCGGATCCCTTCCTGCCAGTGCGCCGCGAGCGCCTCGCCCGAGAGGTCGGCCGCGACCCTGCGGAACGCCGACGAGTGGCGCACGTCGCGATCCTCGGCGAGGCGCAAGAAGGGGTGCAGCGGCACGGCGGTCCTCCCGCGGCGGGGCTGCGCCGAAGCGAGCGCAGTCACGCCGACTCTACCACGGTGGAACGCCGCACTCTGCGGCGAGCCTTCGGAAGACGGGCCCGCGCGACGGACCGGGCCCGCCGGTCCGTCCTCTCCGGGCCCCCGCGTCACCGAACGCGCGTCAGTCGAGCCGCTCGAGGATCGTCGAGATGCCCATCCCGGCGCCGATGCACTGGGTGGCGAGTCCATAGCGCGTCCCGCTCCGGCGCAGCTCCTTCGCAACGGTGCTGACGAGCCGAGCGCCGGTCGCGCCGAGCGGGTGGCCGATGCCGAGCGAGCCGCCGTTCACGTTCACCTTCGCCAGCGGGATGCCGAGATCGCGCACGGACGGCAGCACCTGCGCCGCGAAGGCCTCGTTGAACTCGACGCGGTCGATCTGCTCCGCGCGGATCCCGGCGTGCTTCAGCGCCTTCTTCGTCGAGACGATCGGGCCGATGCCCATGAGCTGCGGCTTCACGCCGCCGACGCCGAGCCCGATGATGCGCGCGAGCGGCTCGAGGCCGAGCGCGCGCGCCTTCTCCTCGCTCATGAGGAGCGCGGCGGAGACGCCGTCGTTCGTCGGGCACGAGTTCCCGGCCGTGATGACGAGCTCCTTCTGCCCGAAGCTCACGAGGCCCTTGATCGGCTGGAGCGCGGCGAGCTTCTCCACCGTCGTCTCGGGGCGGATGCACTCGTCGCGGTCGAACGTGATCCTGGAGCCGGTCTCGGACTCGAGCCAGTTGCCCTGGTCGTCGTAGACCGGGTCCTCGACCTCGAGCGGAACCACTTCGTCCTTGTAGACGCCCGCCTCGTAGGCGGCCGCGCACTTGCGGTGGCTCTCCGCGGAGAACTCGTCGAGCTCGCGGCGCGTGAGGCCGTAGACCTCGGCCACGTTCTGCGCCGTCTGGGTCATGCCGACGATCGGCGGCGAGTTCAGGATGTAGTCCGGGAAGTCCACCGAGAAGTACTCGCGGTGGTCGGGGGCCATCTTCTTCTGCGCCTCGTTCATCTGGAAGAGGCGGCCGTTGAACTTGGTGACGCGCGTGTCCGGGAGGCGCGGCCCGCCGCCGAGGCCGCGGCCCATGCGCTCGATGCCGAGCGCGACGCCGCACTCGATCGTCCCCACCGCGATCGACATGGCGACCCGGTGCAGCGTCTCCATGCTGGAGCCGCACTGGCGGTTCGAGTTGAACGAGCACGCCTCGAGCGGTAGGCCGGCCAGCCGTTGCACGGTGCCGAGCAGGAGGAACTCGCCATAGCCGCCCACGTTGCCCAGGCCCACGTCCTCGATCATCGTGTCCTTCACCTTCGGGTGACGGTCGAGGAGCGTGCGGAGCACGGTGGCGCCGGCCTCGTCGAGGCGGGTGGCGACGAGCTTGCCCTTGGCGCCGCGCGAAAACGCGGAGCGGGCACCGTCCACGAGGACGACGTTGCGGAGCGGCATGTTCGGGGGCCTCCTTCGGGCGGGTCTCGGAGGATAGCGGACCGGCTCAGCCTCGGACCGCGGCCCGGCGCGCGGCCTCGGCCAGGTGCGCGGGGTCGGCGTTTCCGCCGGACAAGAGCACGCCGCAGCGCCCGCGTCCCTCGCGCAGCGCGACCGCGAGCGAGGCGGCGCCCGAGGGCTCGAGCACGAG
>DATAGA010000467.1:0-14812 GCA_036257215.1 Myxococcota bacterium | reverse complement strand
TACGCGCCGAGCGCGACGACGCTCGCCTGCGCGAGCGCCTCCACGAGGAGGACGCCGGGCGTCACCGGGTCGCCGGGGAAGTGGCCGCGGTAGAAGTCGTGGTCCTCGCGCCAGCGGTAGCTCGCGGTCACGCTCTCGTCGTCGACGCTGTGGATGGCGTCGACGAAGCGGAACGGCTCGCGCTGCGGGATGCGCGCGAGCACCTCGTCGGGGGCGAGCACCCTACCCGCCATAGAGGCCCCCGTTCACGTGGATTACGGTGCCGTTCACGTAGCTCGCGCCCGTAGCGAGCCAGGCGACGACCTCGGCCACCTCCTCCGGCGTCCCCATGCGCCCGGCCGGGATGCGCGCCAGGATCGCCGCGCGCACGGCCTCGGGCAGCTCGGCCGTCATGTCGGTGTCGATGAAGCCCGGCGCCACCGAGTTCACGAGGATCGGCCGTCCGGCGAGCTCCTGGGCGAGCGACTTCGTGAACGCGTCGAGCGCCGCCTTCACCATCGTGTAGGGGACCTGCCCGGGGTTGCCGGTGTGGCCGACGACGCTCGTCACGTTGACGATGCGACCGGCCTCCTGGCGCAGCATGAAGCGGCGCAGCACGAGCTTCGTCAGGTACCAGGTGCCGCGCGCCATGCTGGCGACCTCGTCGTAGTGCTCGAGCTTCATCGCGGGCGTGAGCCCGTTGCGGTTGAGCCCCGCGTTGTTCACGAGCACGTCGATACGGCCGGCGCGCTCCTTGAGCTCGGCGACGAGCGCGTCGACCTCCTCGGGCACGGCGAGGTCGGCGCGCACGGTGAACGCGTCGGGCAGCTTCCCGGCGAGCTCCTGCGCGGCCGCCGCGCTGCTGCGGTGGTGCACCGCCACGCGGAAGCCCGCGTCGGCGAGGGCGCGGCAGCAGGCCGCGCCGATCCCGCGGCCGCCGCCCGTCACGAGCGCGACCCGCGCGCTCACGGGGCGAGCCGCCCGCCGCGGGAGTTCGGGCCCGGGCTCGGATAGTCGGTGTACGCGATGCCGCGGAAGACGCCGGACTTGGCCGCCTTGATCGAGTAGATGGGCTCGTCGTCGACGAGCACCGTCGCGTCGCCGATCGCGATCGCGGAGCCCGTCGCCTTGAGCTCCGAGTAGCGGCGCACGTCGATCTCGTAGCGGACGACGCGGTCGTGGGGGCGGATCTGGCCGAAGAACTCGATCTCGCCGGAGCCGAGCGCGCGGCCGGAGCCGAGCGCGCCGGACCACACGCAGAAGAAGCCGAGCAGCTGCCAGACCGCGTCGACGCCGAGACAGCCCGGCTGGACCGGGTCGCGCGTGAAATGGCACTGGAAGAACCAGTCGTCGAGGCGCACGGCCCGCTCGGCGACGATGCGCCCCTGGCGCCCGTCGCGGCGGATCTCGCCGATCCGGTCGACCATGAGCATCGGCGGCGCCGGGAGCTGCGAGGTGAGGTCGGGCGGCGCGTCCTCGACGAGGCGGCCCCAGGCGAAGGCGAGCAGCTCGTCGGCCTCGAAGCGGTCCCGCGCCAGGAACTCGGCGTACTTCATGCCGCCGCCTCGAAGCGCAGCAGCGCGCCGCCCCAGGTCAGCCCGGCGCCGACGCCGACGAGGGCCACGTCGTCCTCCGGTCCGAACTTCTCGAACACCTGGCTCAGCACGCTCGGCGCGCTCGCGGCGCCGGTGTTCCCGTAGAGCGTCACGTTGCTGTGGTGGCGGGCCGGGTCGAGCCCCGCCCGCTCGGACACGGTCTGGAGCACGCGCAGGTTCGCCTGGTGGCCGATCCAGTGCAGCGGCCGGTCGTCGTCGCCGCGCAGCCCCTCGAGCCGCCCGAGCGCCTCGAGCGACTTCCTGATCGCGAACATCTGCACGGCGCGCCCCTCCTGGGCGAAGTGGCCGACGCGGGGGATGCGCACCTTGTCGGCAGCCGCCGGGTCCGACGCGAGGTCCGCGTGCAGGATCCGCGCGCGCCCGGGCACGCGGGCCGAGACGACTGCCGCGGCCGCGCCGTCGCCGAAGAGGACGGCGGTCGAGCGATCGGCGTAGTCGACGCTCCGCGTGAGCGCCTCGGGGGTGACGACGAGGACGAAGGGCGGCAGCGCCTCGGGCCGCATCTTCGAGAGGAGCGTCAGCTGCGCGAGGAAGCTCGTGCAGGCCGAGGCCACGTCGAACGAGGGCGCGGCGACGCCGAGCCGGCGCGCGATCTCGCACGCCTCGGCCGGGGTCGTGACGTCCGTCGCGCAGCTGCCCGCGAGCACCATGCCGACGTCCGAGCGCCGGATGCCCGCGCTCGTGAGCGCGCGCTCGGCCGCGCGGCGGCCCAGCTCGGCCGTGTCGTAGAGGGCCGCCTCCGCCGCGGCGCGCGGGTCGCGGTTGCGCGTCGTGCGGATGTAGTCGAGCGGCAGCGTCGTGCGCCGCGAGCGGATGCCCACGCGCTCGACGATCCACGACTCGGTCGTCCCGATGTCGAGCTCCTCGAGGAAGCGGTTCGTGAGCTCGTTCTCGGGGTGGAAGTGGCCGACGCCGTGCAGGTGGAGACTCACGAGGTGGACCCCGAGACGTGCTCGCCGCCGTCGACGCGGATCAGCGCGCCGTTCACCCAGGCGGCCTCGTCGAGCGAGAGCAGGTAGACCAAGTTCGCCACGTCGGCGGGCGTGGTCAGGCGGCCGAAGGGGTTGCGCCGCCGCGCCGAGGAGCGCAGGTGCTCGCTCCCCGGGATCGCCGCGAGGGCGGGCGTCTCGGTGACGCCGGGCTGGAGCACGTTGCAGCGAACGCCGTGGGGCGCGAACTCCATCGCGATCGAGCGCGCGATCGCCTCGAGCGCGACCTTCGCAGCCGACACGGCCGCGTAGCCCTTCCACGCGAGCGCGTTGCCCTCGCTCGTGAGGCCGAACACACGGGCGTCGGCCGCGAAGAGCCCCCGCGCGTGGAGGTCCTGCACCCAGTCGAGCAGGCTCGTCCCCATGCAGTGGATGGTGCGCGCGACGTCCTCGGCATCGAGGACGCGCGGCGCGTAGGCGGGCGGCGTCGCGAGACCTTCGAGCGCGTCCGCGCCGTCGGCGAAGAGCCGGTCCGCCACCTCCGCGAGCTTGCCCTCGTCCACGCCGAGCTCGGCGGCGAGGCGCGCGCGCGGGTGCTCGCCCGCGTGCGGCCGGCGCCGCTCGGGCGCGACGAGCTTCAGGTTGCCGAACGCGATGGAGTGGAGGAGCACGCGCACCCGGCCGCTCCCCATCGCGCGCGCGAGGTCGTCGAGCAGCGCGGTCCGCTTCTCGGGGTCGAGCGCGTCGGCGTTGCGCGTCTCGACCCGAACGCCGGTGCCGCGCAGCTTCTCGAACTCGGGCTCGATCCGCGACATCGCGCCGCGCCGGTCGCGGTGCACGAGGAAGAGGTTCATGCCGTGGGCGGCGAGCTTGCCCGCGGTGGCGAGGCCGAAGCCGCTAGAGCCGCCGAGGATCAGCGCCCAGGTGCCCGGCTCGAAGGTCGCCCCTGCCATGCCGCTCTCCGCATCCCGGTCGCCCGGGCGGTCCGATCAGCTCGCCGGCCCCGGAATATGACCGCGAGTCACTCTGGGAGGTCCGGAGAGTGACCGAGAGTCACTCGCTGTCAACGGTCGCGGGGGCGCGGCGTCCAGGGAGACCGTAGCCCCGGCCGCGGCCGCCGCAGCGGGCCGCGATCCGCGGCGCGCGGGATTTCACCGAGAATTGAAACACCCCGCGGGGCAGGCGAGCCGTCGCAGCCTGGACTGGCCGATCTCCGCGCAGTCGGCGCGGTTTCAGCCCATCCAGGCGCCGTTGTTCGGGTCGAACGTCTGGCCGGTGAAGCCCGCCGCGTCGGGCGAGCAGAGGAACTCGACGAGGCCCGCGATCTCCTCGGGCTCGCTGATGCGCTGGAGCGGGACGGCGGCGACGAGCTCGCGCCGCACCGACTCGTAATCGCGCCCGAGCTCGGCGGCGATCTCGCGCATGCGCTGCTGGGCCATCTCCGTCTCCACCCAGCCGGGGCAGATCGCGTTCACGCGCACGCCGCGCGGCGCGAGCTCGGCGGCGAGGGAGCGCACGAGGCCGAGCTGCCCCGCCTTCGCTGCGCTGTAGGCGGCGATGCCCGGCACGCCGAACCGCGCGACGCAGGACGAGACCACGACGGCGCAGCGCATCTCGGGACCGGGAGCGAGGTGGCGCTCGAACGCGCGCAGGCAGAAGTAGGCGCCGTCGAGGTTCGTGCGCACGATCTCGTCGTAGCGGTCCACGCCAGAGGCGACGTCGGGGCCGCCCGTGCCGGCGTTCGCGACGACGACGTGCAGCGGGCCGAGGTGGTGCGCGACGTCCTCGAACGCGCGCTCCACGTCCGCGCGGTCGCGCACGTCGACGCTGCGCACGTAGCCGCCGCCCTTCGCCTCGGCCGCGGCGGCCTCGAGCGGCGCGCGACGGCGCCCGAGGAACGCGACGCGCGCGCCCGCGCGCGCGAGGCGCAGCGCCACCGCGCGCCCGATGCCCGACCCCGCGCCGGTCACGACCGCGGCTCGCCCCGAGAGGTCCGTCATGCCCCGGCGCCCCCGATCCCGACCTCGGCCAGGACCGACGGCAGGTCGTCGAGCGTCCCGAGCGTGAGCGGCACGCCGGGCGGAAGCGCTTCGCGCAGGCGGCGGAAGTACGTGCGGTCCGCGCGCGACTCCACGATCACGACGACGCCGCGGTCCTCCTCGCTCCGGATCAGGCGCCCGCACATCTGCTTCAGGTGCAGCAGCATCTTGCCCAGGGTATAGCGCCCGAACGCGTCGATACCGCGCTCCTCGAGGCGCTGCTCGCGCCGGCGCCGGAGCTCGGTCGGCACCTCGAACGGCAGCTTCTCGATGACCACGGCCTGGAGGTCGTCGCCCGGGATGTCGAGGCCCTGCCAGAACTTGCGCGCGCCCAGCAGGACCGCGCCGCCCTGCACGAACCGCGTCACCAGTGCGGCCGGGTCGTCGGTCGCGCGCCGCGGCGCGAGCAGGTCGACGCCCTCTGCGCGCAGCCGCGGCGCGAGCTCCTCGGCCACCTGGTCGAGCCGGCGCAGGCTCGTGAAGAGCCCGAGCGTGCGGCCGCCGAGCCGGCGCGCGAGCAGGTCGAGGACGGCGGCCGTCTCGGAGACGAGGTCGCCCCCCGACTGCAGCGCGACGACGCGCATGTGCGTCGCGTACGGGAAGGGGCTCGGCACCGAGTCGCGCTGCAGCCGCTCGCCCGCGCGCTCCTCGAGCTCGAGGTCGCCGAGCGCGGCGAAGGCGTCGCCGCCGACGAAGAGGCTCGCCGAGACGCCGGCGAAGGAGCGGACGCGCGACATGAGGCGCTCGTGGAAGGCGGCGGCCGGCGACACCGGCCGCACGGCGAGACGCCAGCGGTCGTACGGCGGCTCGACCCCCTCGAAAGCGGCGACGGCGTCGCGCTGATCGCCCGCGAACGCGAGGCGCAGCGCCTCCGCGGCGCCGCGCAGGTCGTCGACCGCGCGCTCGAGCGGCTTCTCGTTCTCGCCGGCGCGCCCGCGCTCGCGCTCCGCGTGGTCCGCCGCCGCGTCGATGCGCGCCGCGGCGGTGTCGGCCAGCGCCGCCGCCGCCGCGAGCTCGGGGCCCGGCGGCTCGGGCAGCTGCACGTCGCCGAACTCGCCCGCGCGGGGAGCGAGCGCGCGCCCGAGGCTCGAGAGGTCGAGCGCGAGCGCGCGCCGCCAGGCGGCGACGTCGTTGCGCTCGCCGGCCCCCGTGCCGACGCCGAGGAGCGCGTCGCCGCGGCGCGCCCGCGCGGCGCCTGGACGCGGCCGGCCGAACACCTCGTCGAAGCGCTCGAGCACCTCGTCGGGACGCACCTCCAGGGCGTAGGCCTCGTCGGCGACCTCGCCGAGCTCGTGCGCCTCGTCGACGACCACGTGCTCGAACGCCGGGTAGTCGGCGGGCCAGCGCAGCAGGAGGTCGTGGTTCGCGACGGCGAGGTGCGCGCGCGCGAGTGCGGCGCGCCGGCGCCCGAGGGGGCACCAGCGCTCGGCGGCGCACTGGTCGCGGCTGCACACCTCCGCGCGGGCGGCGACGGAGCGGCGCAGCAGCTCGCGCAGCGGCGGGAAGCGGCGCAGCAGCGCCGCCGGCATCGTCCCGACCTCGCCCCACGGCCGCGTGCGCGCGCACGCGTCGAGCACCGCGTGGGCCAGGCGCCGCTCCGGAAAGAGGTGCGCCTCGCGGCCCTCCGCGAGCGCGAGCTCGAGCCGCCGCGCGCACACGTAGTAGGCGCGGCCCTTGATGGAGAGCGCGCGCAGGTCCGGGTAGCCGAGGAAGCGCGCCGCCGCGCCGATGTCCTTCCCGAGCAGCTGGTCCTGCAGGAGCTTCGTGCGCGTCGAGATCACGACCGGCGCCCGCGCGCCCGCGTCCGCGCGCTCCACCGCGAACGGGATCGCGGCGGCGAGGTACGCGAGCGACTTGCCGATGCCCGTCCCGCCTTCGAGCAGCAGCACCTCGTCGTCGGCGAAGTTGCGCGCGAAGTGGAGCGCGAGGCGCACCTGCTCTTCGCGCACCCGGTAGCCGGGGAAGTGGCGCCGCCCGCGGGCCTCGTCGCGCAGCGCCGCGGCGATGGCGTCGCGGTCGAACGGGACGCGCGGCTCCGCCGTGTCGCCGATCGCGACGTACGGCGAGGGCTCTTCCGTTCCGAGGAGGAGCGCGTCCTTGCCGAGGAGCTGGAGCCACGGCGAGTCCGGCGCGAAGGTCTCGAGGGCGCGTGCCGCGGTCGCGAACCGGCCCTCTCCCCTCGTCGCGCCCTCGCCCGCCGCCGAGAGCACCCTCGCGGTGTCGAGCGCGTCGTCGAGGGCGCGGTGGCGCTCCTGCGTGTCGAACAGCATGCGGGTGAACGACTCGAGGCGCAGGTCGGGCGCGTCGGGGTGCGTCACGGCGAGGAGGTCGAGCGTGTCGAGGTAGTCGGCCGTCCCGAGCGCGGGGTCGACGTAGCGCGCGAGGAAGCTGCGCTCGAAGTCGGCGTTGTGCGCGACGATCGTGCGACCGGCCAGGAGGGGCCGCAGCGACGGGAGCACGGCGTGGAGGGGCGGCGCGTCAGCGAGGTCGGCGTCGCGGATCCCGGTCAGCCGCTGCACCGCGCGCGGCACCGGCCCGCGCGGGCGCACGAGCGCGCGCAGCGTGCGCACGCGCTCGGCGCCCGGGTCGACGAGCAACGCGCCGAGCTCGAGGATCTCCGCCTCGGATTCGTCCTGGAGGCCTGTCGTCTCGAGATCGACGACGGCGAACGGACCCGCGCTCGCGGCCAGCCGGGCGAGCACCGCGCGCGAGAGCCCGAGCACCTCGGGCTCGTGCGCCTCGACCTCCACGCCGCTCACCGCGACCGCCTCGGCGGCGCGACCGCGCTCCTAGCCGGCGGGAGCCGGCGAAGCCGGCTCGGTCGGCTATCCGGATCCGTCAAGGCAGCTGCTGCGACGACTCTTGGGTCGCGCGACTAGACGTAGATCCCGCCCTTGTACTCGCGGTCCTGCCGGATCACGACGTTCACGAGCGCCGGCTTGCCCGAGGCCGCCGCGCGGTCGAGCGCGGGACGGAGCTGCTCGGGCCGCTCGACGAGCTCGCCGTGCCCGCCGAGCGCCTCCACCACCTTGTCGTAGCGCGTGTAGTTGAGGAGCGTGCCCTGGAGGCGGTCCCAGCCGTAGATCGCGCCCTGCGGCCGCATCATCTGGCCCCACGCGCCGTCGTTCCCGACGACGCCGATGATCGGCAGCCCGAAGCGCACGGCGGTGTCGAACTCGAAGCCGTTCAGCCCGAACGAGCCGTCGCCGTACACGACGACGACGCGCTTCCCGGGGTTCGCGAGCTGCGCGGCGATGGCGAACGGAGCGCCGACCCCGAGCGTCCCGAGCGGGCCCGGGTCCATCCAGGCGCCCTCGCGCTTCACGGGCAGGATCTTCGCGGCCGTCGCGACGATGTCGCCGCCGTCGCCGATCACGATCGTGTCGCCGAGCCCGTCGAGCCAGTCGCGCACCTCGCGGCACATGCGCTGCGGGTCGATCGGCACCTCGTCGCTGTTGAGCGCCGCCTGGACCTTCTTCTCCGCCGCGTTCTCGATCACGCGGAGCTCGTCGCGCCAGACCGACCAGTCGAGCCGCGCGCTCTGGTTCTTCATCTCCTCGAGCAGCAGCTCGAAGCTGTTGGCGAGGTTGCCGACGAGCCCGACGTCGGACGGGCGGTTCTGGCCGATCAGCGTCGCGTCCATGTCGAGCTGGATGATCTTCGCGTCGGCCGGAATGGTCTTGCCGAACGCCATGCGGAAGTCGAGCAGCGTACCGGCCAGGATCACGCAGTCGCTCTGCTTGAGCGCCTCGCGCCGCGAGCGGTTCAGGAACTCGGGCGACTCCGGCGGCACGCTGCCGCGTCCCATCCCGTTCGTGAAGGCGGGGATGTGGGTCTCCTGCAGGAAGCGGTTCAGCGCCGCGGAGGCGCGCGACCACTTGACGCTCGTGCCGGCCATGACCATGGGCCGCTTCGCCGCGGCGAGCAGCTCGATCGCCCGGCGCACCTCGGCGCGGTCCGGCGAGAGCCGGGGCGGCTCGGTACGGATGCGCGGGATCGGCGCCTGCTCCCATTCCGCCTGCCCCATGAAGACGTCCATCGGGATCTCGAGGTACGCGGGGCCGGGGATGCCCGACACCGCGTGGCGGATCGCGAGCTCGATGTACTCCGGGATCCGGTGGGTCTGGTAGATCGCGTCGGCGTACTTCGTGATCGGGCGGACGACGCCGATGTGGTCCATCTCCTGCAGCGAGCCGCGGCGCAGGTTCGCGAACGGACCCTGGCCGCCGAAGACGAGGATGGGCGAGTTGGCGCGCCACGCGTTCGCGATGCCGGTCACGCCGTCGGTGACGCCCGGACCCGCCGTGATCGCCGCGACGCCGATGGAGCCGGGCCGGCAGCGCGCCCAGGCGTCGGCGGCGTGCACCGCCGCCTGCTCGTGGCGCACGTCGACGATCCGGATGCCCTCGTCGATGCAGCCGTCGTAGAGCGGCATGATGTGGCCGCCCGAGAGGGTGAAGACCACCTCGACGCCCGCTTCCTTCAGCGCGCGCGCCGCCAGCTTACCGCCGTGAACGGCCATGACGTCCTCCGCTTCGCAGCGGGGACGGTATCACACGCGCGGGCCGCTCCCCCGACGGAGCGGGCTCACGAACGGCTCGGACCCCGCCCCTCACGAGCGCGCGCGGCGGCTCGGAAAAGAAGAGCGCCGGACGGGCCGAAGCCCGCCCGCCGCTCGTCGGGATCGGACCGTGCCGGCTAGCGGCCGCGGATCACCTTGAACTCGGCGCGCCGGTTCCACTTCCACGCCGACTCGTCGTGGCCCTGCACCGACGGCTTGCTCTCGCCGAAGCTCACCGTGTCCATGCGCGCCGCGGACACGCCGAGGGTCTGCAGGTGCTGCTTCACCGACGCTGCGCGGCGCTCGCCGAGCGCGAGGTTGTACTCCTCGCTGCCGCGCTCGTCGCAGTGGCCCTCGATCACCACCGTGCGCCACTCCTCGTGCTGGCCGATCGCCGCGCTGTTCGAGCGCAGCGTCGGAGCCTGGTCGGAGCGGACGCTGGAGCGGTCGTAGTCGAAGTAGACGGCTTCGAGCTCGGGCACCGACACCGGACCGAGGCCCTCGTCGTCCATCGCGGGACCGGAGTCGAACCCGCTCGCGTTCGCTGCGTTCTCTTCTTCGTCGCCTCCGCCGAAGAGCGCGCAGCCCAAGGGCAGCGTCGACGCCGCGACGACGATCATGGCCCACCGACCGAACTGGATTCGCTTCATCGAGACCCGAGACCCCCGTTGACGTTTTGTGGACGCGCCTGGCGTTCTTCGCCCGGCCTGGTCCCCCCCGCCGGGCCCGCAGGTCGAAACGCCTGCGACGCGCGATGACGGGAGCAGAGTGTGGAGACTCCTCCCTACGGCCGCAACGGCTCGGGGCGCGAATTTTGTGATGGCGCGCACGGCAACCCCCACGGGGCCCGGTGGTGTACTTTCGCCCCGACACACATCCGCGGAGGTCGCAGCCGTCTCGGCCTCAGCGTCCGGCGAAGCGCGGCCGGCGCTTCTCGAGGAACGCGCGCACGCCTTCGCGGTAGTCGTCGCTCTCGAAGCACGCGAGCACCGAGCGGCGGACCGCGGCGACGTCGCGCGCTCCGGGGTCCCGAGCCAGCTCGCGCAGGGCGAGCTTGGCCGCACGCAGCGTGAGGGGCGCGTTCTCGGCGATCGCCGCGGCGGTCGCGCGCACCTCGCGCTCGAGCTCCGCTTTGGGGTGCACCGCGTTCACGAGACCGAGCGCACGAGCCTCCGGCGCGTCGTAGCGGCGCGCCGTGAAGAGGATCTCCTTCGCGGCGGCGGGCCCCACGAGCGCCGAGAGCGCGTCGAGGCCCGCCATGTGGTAGCCGAGGCCGAGGCGGGCGGCGGGGATGGCGAACACCGCGTCGTCCGCCGCGTAGCGCAGGTCCGCGGCGAGCGCGGTCGCCATGCCGCCGCCGATGCAGAAGCCGTGCACCATCGCGAGCAGCGGCTTCGAGAGCCCGGTGAGGGCGTCGAACGCCCGCGCCGTGGTGCGGTCGTAGTCGGCCGCGGCCTCGGCCCCGGTGCGCGCCGACTCGAACTCCGAGATGTCCGCGCCGGAGACGAACGCGACGTCGCCCGCGCCGCGCAGGATGACGACGCGCACCGCCGGGTCGGCGTCGAGCGCCGCGGCGGCCTCTGGCAGCGCCTGCCACATCCCGGCCGTGATCGCGTTGCGCCGCTCGGGGTGGTCGAAGACCAGCCACGCCACGGCTCCCTCGCGCTCGACGTGGATCCGCCCGGGCATGGCCGGCCACGGTAGCGGCGCGAAGGAGGGCGCGCCCCGACGCTGGGGTAGGATCGCGTCGTGCTGCCCTCCCAGCGCGCACGCCTCGACGCGCCGGACCGGAGCGAGCGCTCGGTGGTGCTCGCGCGCCGCGGCATGGTGTGCGCCAGCGTGCCCGCCGCGGCCGCGGCCGGGGTCGAGATGCTGGCCCGCGGCGGCAACGCGGTCGACGCGGCGCTCGCCGCGGCCGCCGTCCTGTGCGTCGTGGAGCCGATGATGACGGGCCTCGGCGGCGACGCCTTCGCCCTGCTCTGGTCGGCGCGCGAGGAGCGGCTCGTCGGGCTCAACGGCAGCGGCCGCGCGCCCGCGGCCGCGACCCTCGAGGCGTACCGCGCGCGCGGCCTCGCGGCGGTCCCCGGCACGGGGATCCTGTCGGTCACCGTCCCCGGGGCGGTGCACGCGTGGGAGACGCTCTCGCGCGGCTACGGCAGCCTCCCCCTCGGCGACGTCCTCGAACCGGCGGTCCGGGCCGCGGAGGACGGCTTCGCGGTGAGCGAGCTCGTCGCCCACTACTGGTGGGGAATCGAGCGGGCGGGCGTGCTCGACGCCGCCGCGCGGCGCCACTTCGCGCCTGGCGGCCGCACGCCGCGCGCGGGCGAGTGGTTCCGCGTCCCCGCGCTCGGGCGCTCGCTGCGCGCGATCGCGAAGGGAGGCGCGCGCGCGTTCTACGAGGGGCCGCTCGCCGACGCCATCGTGGCGGCGTCGCGCGACGCGGGCGGCCTGCTGGCGCACGCGGACCTCGCGGGGCACGGCTCCACCTTCGTCGAGCCCATCTCGTGCTCCTACCGCGGCGTCGAGGTCGCTGAGCTGCCGCCGAACGGCCAGGGGCTCGTCTCGCTCGTCGGCCTGAACATCCTGGCGGAGCTCGAGCCCGCCGACCCGGTCAGCGCCCTCCACTGGCACCGCCGCATCGAGGCCGTGAAGCTCGCGTTCGCCGACCGCGACGCCTACATCGCGGATCCGGAGCATGCGCACGTGCCGGTCGACGCGCTGCTCGCGCCCGGCTACGCGCGGCGGCGCGCGGCGCTCGTCGGCGAGCGCGCGCTCGACGCGCCCTCGCCGGGGCTCGCGAGCGACACCACGTATCTCTGCGCCGCGGACGCGGAGGGCAACCTCGTCTCGTTCATCCAGAGCCTCTTCACGGGCTTCGGCTCGGGCGTCGGCTGCGGCGACACGGGCATCGTGCTGCAGAGCCGCGGCGCGGGCTTCCGGCTCGAGCCGGGCCACCCGAACGCGCTCGCGCCGGGGAAACGCCCGCTGCACACCATCATCCCCGGCATGCTGCTGCGCGCCGGGGCGCCGTGGATGGCGTTCGGCTCGATGGGCGGGCCGATCCAGCCGCAGAGCCACCTCGGCTTCGTCGCCAACGTCGTGGACCTCGGGCTGAACCCGCAGGAGGCGCTCGACCGCCCGCGCTTCCGCTTCCAGGGCGGCCGCCGCGTCCTGCTCGAGACGCCCGACGCGCCCGTCGCCGAGGGCGGGACGCTGGCCGAAGCGCTCGCCGCGCGCGGCCACGAGGTCGAGCGGCCGCCGCCCGTCGCCGTCGACGCCTTCGGCGGCGGCCAGGCGATCGCGCGGCTCGAGGGCGACGTCCTCGCCGGAGCGAGCGACCGGCGCAAGGACGGCTGCGCGCTCGGACTCTACTGACGAATGCGCGCGACGCCTGACGCGCGACGCGGGTTGCTAGCCTCGCGCCATGCGGCTCGCGCCCGTCGGATCGCGGCTGGCCCTCGTCCGGCTCTCGGGCGAGCTCTCGACCAAGGCGCGCGCGACGCGGAGCCGGTTCCTGACGCTCCTCGTCGCGAACCTGCGCGATGCGCTCGCGGCAGAAGGCCTCTCCGCCGAGGTCGAGCGCGCCCACGAGCGCCTCTACGTGCACCCGGCGGAGCCCCCGGTGCTCGACCTGCTCGGGCGGGTCTTCGGGGTTCAGTCGCTCTCGCTGGTCGAGCGCGTGGCATTCGCCGGGCTCGGCGACCTGGTGGACGTCTGCGCCGAGCGCTTCGCGGAGGCCGTGCGCGGCCGCAGCTTCGCCGTGCGCGCCCGCATGGTCGGCGACCCCGCCCACCGGCCCTTCGGGGCGCGCGACCTCGAGCGCGAGCTCGGGACGCGCCTGCTCCCGTCCGCGCGCAAGGTCGACCTCTCCCATCCCGAGGTCACGGCGCGCATCGAGGTCCACCGCGGGGCGGCCCACCTGTTCGAAGGCGCCGTCAGCGGGCCCGGCGGGCTCCCGCTCGGGAGCGAGGGGCGGGCGCTGGCGCTCGTCTCGGGCGGGTTCGATTCCGCCGTCGCCGCCTGGCTGATGCTCCGCCGCGGCGTCGCGCTCGACTACGCCTTCTGCAACCTCGGCGGCCGCACCCACGAGGCCGGCACGCTGCGCGTGCTGAAGGTGCTCGCGGACCGCTGGTCGTACGGCTACCGCCCGCGCGTCTTCGCGCTCGACTTCCGGCCCGTCGCCGAGCAGCTCCTCGCGCGCTGCGAGCCGCGCTACCGCCAGGTCGTGCTCAAGCGCGAGATGCTGCGCGCGGCGACCCGGCTCGGGCGCGCCATCCGCGCCCGCGCGCTCGTGACGGGCGAGTCGGTGGGACAGGTCTCCTCGCAGACCCTCGCGAACCTCGCAGTGATCTCCGAGGCGACCGACTACATGCTGCTGCGCCCGCTCGTCGGCGCGCGCAAGGACGAGATCATCGCGCAGGCCGAGCGCATCGGGACCGCGGCCCTCTCGGCGGTCGTCGCCGAGTACTGCGCGCTCGTGCCGCGGCGACCCGCGACCGCCGCGCGGCTCGACGACGTGCGCCGCGAGGAGGCCGCGCTCGATCCCGGCGTCGTGGAGCAAGCGGTGCGCAACGCGCAGCGGCTCGACCTGCGCGCGTTCGACCCGGACGCGAAGCTGCTCGCCGACCTCGAGACGGACGCCGTCCCGCCCGGCGCGACGCTGGTCGACCTCCGCACGCGCGAGGAGTTCGCGTCCTGGCACCATCCGGCCGCGGTCCGGCTCGACTTCGCCGACACGCTGCGGGCGGTGTCGTCGCTGCCCAGAGAGCGCGAGTACGTCCTCGTCTGCGAGTTCGGTCTCAAGAGCGCCCACCTCGCCGAGCTGATGCGCGAAGCGGGGCTGCGCGCCTCGCACTTCCGCGGCGGCACGCGGGCGCTGCGGCGCTGGCACGAGCGGCAGGCGGCGCGGTCCGACGAGACCGGCTGAGTGCGGCGCCCGCCGCTCGCGCGCCGCCGGGGCGCTCGGGTAGCGTGGGCCGCGTGACGACCTCGCACGCCGCCCCGCGCGACGCCGTACGCAAGCCCGCTGCAGCCGCACTCGCGGCCGTCTGGCTGGCGAGCGCGGCGGTGCTCGCGCTCGCGCTTCTCTCTTCGTTTCGCCTCCCCGCCGCGAGCCAGGCCGCGGACCTCGTCGCGCTCAACGCGCCTCGCGTCCTCTTCGGCGCAGGGGTGGGCGCGCTCGCCGCGCTCGCCGGCGCGCTGCGCCTGCGGGCCGGGGTCGAGCGGCCGCTGCGCGAGCTGCGCCTCTTCGCCGGCAGCGTCGGCGCCGCGGCGGGCGGCTTCGCGGGGTCGGGCCTCGTCCGCGGCGCGCCGCTGCTCGGGTTCGCGCTGGGCGCCGCCGCGGGCGGAGCCGTCGGTCTCCTGCTCGCGCACGCGCTCGAGCGACCGGTGCGCTGGACCAACCTCGGCGTCGCGGTGCTGCTCCCGATCGGTGTCGGCCTCGCGGCCGTGGCGGGGAGCTACGCGCGCGCGGGCGACCGCCGCGTCGCGGGGGCGGTCACGTGGCTGCTCGGCGATCTCTCGGGCGCGAGCGTCGCGAGCGGCGCCGTGCTCCTCGCCGCCGCCGTCGCGCTCGGCGCCGTCGCGCTGCGCGGCACCAGCGGGGAGCCTCCGCGCGCCACGGCAGACGCCGGGCGCGCCTTCCCCTTCGTCACGACGCTCGCCTTCGCCCTCTCCGTCGGCGCCGCC
>DATAGA010000438.1:0-4274 GCA_036257215.1 Myxococcota bacterium | reverse complement strand
ACTGCGTCAGTGATCGTCGCGCGGTCCATCGAGAGCAGGATGTGCCGTTCGTTCGCGGTCAGGGCGTACGTGTTCATCACGGCGACCGGGTCTGCGTTGAACTGCTGACGCAACGCTGCGTTGCGGACGAGATCGGAGACGATGTGCACGAGCTGGAAGCTGGGCATCGCGCTCTCCTCGGAGGTCCACTCGCAGGACCCGCGACCCCGATCCTACGCCACGATCGCGGCCGCCGACCGGCTTTTCTGCGTTCGGCGCCGAATCCCCACATGGCAGGGTCACGGCGACGTCGCCGCCGTGTAGCTCTAGAATGCTTCCGCGACGCCCGCCGCTGTAGGCGGTGGAGCTCGCCCTTCGGGGGAAAGCCTTGGATCCCGTCGGCGCCCAGGTGCCGCGCGTGCTCGCCGGTCGCTACGAGCTGCTGGCGCAGATCGGCCGCGGGGCGATGGGTACTGTGTTCCGCGCACTCGACCGCGAGACGGGCCGCGTCGTCGGGCTCAAGGCCCTCCACGGCAGCGATCCCGACGATCTCTATCGCCTGAAGAACGAGTTCCGCTCGCTCTCGCGCATCGCGCATCCGAACCTGCTGCGCCTCTACGAGATGGTCGTCGACGGTGGACACGCGTTCTTCACGATGGAGTACGTCGACGGCGCCGTCTCTCTCGACGAGCACGTTCGCCGCGCCGGCGCGCGCGCGCTGCCCGACGCCGCGGACGGAGTCCGTCAAGCGACCTTGCGGGAGGGTTTCCACCAACTCGCCTCGGCGCTTTCTGCCCTCCACGAAGAGGGGAAGATCCACCGCGACCTCAAGCCTTCGAACGTGCTGGTCGACGCGCGCGGCCGGGTCGTGCTGCTCGACTTCGGGCTCGTGGCCGACGTCGGGTCGGAGCTCGCACTCCGCAGCCAAGTGGGCTCGTTCGTCGGGACGCTGGCGTACATGGCACCGGAGCAGGCGCTCGGACGGCCGCTCGCACCGGCCGCGGACTGGTACAGCTTCGGGATCCTGCTCTACGAGTGCCTCACGGGGCGCTCGCCGTTCGACGGCGCCGCGCCCGCGGACCTCGTCGACCGCTCGCGCGTCGCCGTTCCCTCCCCGACCTCCGTCGCGCCAGGCTGTCCCGCGGACCTCGCTCGGCTCGCCACGCGTCTCCTCGCGCTCGACGCGGCGAGCCGTCCGTGCGGCGCGGACGTGCTCGCTGCGCTCGCGTCCGCTCCCGCTGACGCGGAGGCCACTGCGACTCGGCCGAGGACGGGCTCGTTCGTGGGCCGGCACGGCGAGCTCGAGCAGCTGCGCCGGCTCCATCGACGCGCAGGCCGCGGCGAGCCGGCGGTCGCCGTGGTGCAGGGGGCGTCGGGCATCGGGAAGACCGCGCTGCTCGAGTGCTTCGCCGACGAGCTCGCCGCCGAGGGAGTCCTGGTGCTGCGGGCCCGCTGCTACCCCGACGAACGGGTTTCGTTCGAGGCGCTCGACCAGGCCGTGGACGAGCTGAGCCGCTACCTGGCGTCGCTCCCGGCAGAACGGCGCGAGGCGCTCGCGCCCCGACACGCGGCGGCGTTGTGCACCGTCTTTCCCGTCCTCGGGCGGGTCCTGCCCGACGGAGGGGCGGACGCGCTCTCGGGCGTCGAGCCGCACGACGTGCGGCGCCGCGCCTTCCTGGCTCTGCGCGATCTGTTCGCGCGCGTCGCCGACCGCCGGCCCCTCGCCGTGTGGGTCGACGATCTGCAGTGGGCGGACCCCGACAGCGAGCCCCTGCTGGAGGATCTGCTCCGTCCCCCCGACGCCCCGCCGATCCTCTGGCTGCTCTCCTACCGCAGCGAGGACCGCGCCGAGAGCGGGCTGCTCCGCGGCCTCGAGAAGCTCGTCGACGCGGCCTTCGAGGCGAACCGCGCCGCGATCCTGCTCGGCCCGCTCAGCGTCCCCGAATGCGCGGAGCTGGCCCGCGAGGTCGCCGCCGCGCCGCTGGAAGGCGACCGACTCGAAGCGTTGGCCGCCGAGTCGGGCGGCTCGCCCTTCCTGCTCTCGGAGCTGCTGCGAGGCGACGCGGCCCCGCTCCTGACTGCGCCCTTCGGCCTCGTTGCCGCCGTGGGCGCGCGGCTGCGAGCGCTGCCCGAGCCGGCGCGCCGGCTGCTCGAGTCACTCGCCGTCGCCGGCGGCCGACTCGAACGCGCGGTGGCCCTCGCGGCGGCGGGCATCGAGGCGGCCGACCGCGATCTCCTGCGGCGCCTCGAGCACGGACGCCTGTTGCGCGCGCTCGCCGCAGACGTGCAGGGTCGGGTCGAGATCTACCACGACCAGATCCGTGAGGCGATCGACGCACAGCTCGCTCCGGCCGAACGCCAGGCGCGTCACGCTGCGCTCGCGCAGTCGCTGGAGCGAGCCGGCAGCGGCGACGTGGCGGCGCTGTTCGAGCACTGGCGCGGCGCGGGGGACCGCCAGCGCGCTGCGCACTACGCCCTTCTGGCCGGCGACCAGGCCGCCGAACAGCTGGCCTTCGACCAGGCGGCGCGCTCCTACGCGGCCGCGCTCGAGCTCGACCCGGCCGGCGCCGGTGGGCGCCCTACGCTCGAGCGGCTCGCCGACGCACGCGCGAACGCGGGGCGCGGCGGGCAGGCCGCCGAGGCCTTCGAAGCCGCGGCGCGCGCCGCGAGCGGCACGCCTGCGCAGGCCGACGCCCTCCAGCGTCGGGCGGCCGAGCAGTATCTCGTGAGCGGCCACGTGACGGAGGGCATCCGCGCGCTCCAGCCGCTCCTCAGCGCGAGAGGCGTGCCGTTTCCGACCAGCAGCCGCGCCGCGATCGCCGGGACGCTGGCGCAGCTGCCCGCGCTCGCTTTGTACTACGCCGCGTTTCGTCCAGGCCGTGGCGCCCAGGACGACGAGCGCGCGCTCCGGATCGAGGCCTGCCAGAGCGCTGCCAAGGGGCTCGTGGTCGTGGACCCGATGCTCGGCGCGTGGTTCGCGGTGCGAAGCCTGGTCGACGCGCTCCGGAGCCGCGACGCCGTCCGCGCGGTGGGCAGCCTGTGTGTGGTAGGCACCTCGCTCGTGTCCGCGGGCGGGCCGCTCGCGGTGTGGGGGCGGGCGATGCTGCGGCGAGCCGAGCGCCTGGCCGCCGCGAGCGGCGATCCGTACCACCTCGCTGTGGTCGCGATCTCCAGGGCCCAGGAAGATTTCGTCGACGGCCGCTTCACGAGCATGCTCGAGCGCTGCGACCGCGGCGCGAGCCTGCTGGCCGAGCGTTGCCGCGGCACGCGCTGGGAGCGGGACCTCGCCAACATGGCGGCGATCCGGGCGCTGGAGGAGCTCGGTCGCGTAGGCGAGCTGGAGGCGCGCCTCCCCGCCCTCCTGTCGGAGGCCGTCGCTCTCGACGATCTCTACGCCTCGGTCACCTTCCGGCTGTACACCGCCTTCTGGAAGATCGCGCGCGGGGAGATCGCCGAGGCCCGGCGCAGCGCCCGCGAAGCCGTGGAGCGCTGGGGCAGCCGCACGTTCCAGCTGCAGCACCTCTACGAGGTCCGGATCCAGGTCTACTGCGATCTCTACGAAGGCGAGGCGGAGCAGGGCGTCGAGCGGCTCCGCGCGGCGTGGCCAGCGCTCGCACGCTCCGGCCTGCTGCGCCACCGGATGCTGCGCCGCGATGCCCTGATCCTGCGGGCGCGAGCAGCGCTCGCCGCGGCCGGCGCGCGCGATGCGCCGCAGCGGCTGCTGCGCGACGCTGCTCGCACCGCGCGAGCGCTCGGGCGAGCCGCGCACCCGCCGAGCGAGACGGCCACGTCGCAGCTGTTCCGCGCGGCGGTCGCTCATCGCCGCGGCGACGACGCCGCTGCGCTCGCGCTCCTCGAGGGTGCGGAGACCGGCTATGCGGCGGCGTCCATGGCGCTGCACGCGGTATACGCGCGACGGCGTAGGGGACAGCTCATGCAGGGCGAGGCGGGACGGCGCCTCGTCGACGACGCCGATGATGCGCTCGCGTCCGCCGGAATCCGCACCCCGGCGGCGTGGCTGGCCGTGCAGGCGCCGGGATTCACGAGCCGGGAAGCGCCGGCGTCCGGTTGACCGGCATCGCCTAGAGGGAGAGGAGAACCCCGCGCGCGCGCTCGCCCGTCGCGCACGAGATGGCCGCTGCGTAGAGCCGCAGCTGCGCTTCGTAGCGACCGCGCCCGCCGGCGACCTCGCGGTCGGTCTTGAAGTCGACCACCGTCCACGTCGAACCGTCGTCCTCGCGGAACGCGAGGTCGACGACGCCCTCGGCGAGCGCGCCGTCGTCGAGGCGGACGAG
>DATAGA010000420.1:0-8714 GCA_036257215.1 Myxococcota bacterium | reverse complement strand
CGAAGACTTCATCCTGGCCTTCGACTCGACGCTGGCGCCGACGTCGGTCAGCAGCTGACGCTGACGGCGCAGAACGTCGACCAGGCGGCGGTGAAAGCTCGGCTGGTGCAGAACCGCTTCCGCAGCGACCGCGCGGCGCTGCGCGGGCTCGCCGAGACTGCCGGTCAGGCGCTGACCTACACGTGCGCGCCGCCAGGAACGGGCGTGCGCGTGGCGCTCGACCGCGACCGCGACACGTACTTCGACCGCGACGAGATCGACGCCGGCTCGAGCCCCGAGGACCCGGTCGACACGCCGGTGCCCGAGCCGGCCGGCGCACTCCTCGCGGCGGCCGGCGCCGTCGTGCTCGCGGCCGCGGGTCGCCGTCGCGGCGCCGCGCTCAGCCCGTCGAGCCTCCCAGGGGGCCGAACCGGTCCCCCGGGCCCGCGCCGCCTTCGCCGAGCCGGCCGCCGGGGCCGAAGTGGCCCGTGCCCGGCACGAAGTTGACCTCGACGCGGATGCCGTCGGGGTCCTCGAACAAGATCGAGTAGTAGCCGGGCGCGAACTGCTTGCCCTCCTCCGGAGGGTGCACGACGCGCACCTCCCGCTCGCCCGTGAGGAAGCTCGCGACTGCGTCGACGTCCTCGCGGCTGCGGGCGCGGAAGCACACGTGGTGCAGGCCCGCGCGGTCCTGGTCGAAGCGCTCGCTGCGCTTCTCGAGCGGTGCGCCGCGCACGAGCACGCCCGTCCTCCCGCCGATGCAGTAGACGACGCCCTCCCCGCGGATGAGCGTCCTCATCCCGAAGAAGTGACAGAGCCGCTCCCAGAAGGGCACGGTGCGGTCGGGATCCCGCGCGGTGAGCTGGATGTGGGCGATGCCGTTGATGTCGATGGCCATGGGTCCTCGCGGGTATGCTCGGGGCGCGCTCGGGTCGCGCACCGACGTCGACGCGATCGCCCGGACCGAGGCTCCGATGACCGACTACGCCGACGAGCTCACGCTGCGCGATGCCCGCGCAGTCTACTTCGCCCGCGCGGGCTTCGACGAGTCCAGCTACAGCGCCCGCTGGGTCCGGCTGCAGGCCGGTCCCGTCCCCTTCTTCATGCTGAACAGCGCGGCGCGCGTGCGGGCCGTGCGTCTCCACGACCTCCACCACGTGGTGACCGGCTACGACACGAGCTGGACGGGGGAGGGCGAGATCGGCGCGTGGGAGGTCGCGTCGGGCTGTGCGGGGCACGTCGCTGCGTGGCACTTGAACCTCCTCGCGATGGGGATCGGTCTCGTGATCGCGCCGCGCGCGGTGTTCGCCGCGTTCGTGCGCGGGCGGCGCACCCGCAACTTCTATCGCGAGGCGTACGGCGATGCGCTCCTCGCCGAGAGCGTGGGCGGCGCGCGACGGCGCCTCGGGCTCGCGGGGGCGACGTCGATCCGCGCGAGCGCCGCCGAGCGCACGGCGTTCGTCGGCTGGTCGGCCGCCGCGGCGGCGGCCTGGCTCGTGAGCACCGTCCTGCCGCTGGTCCTCGTCGGCCTCGGCGTGAGGGCCTGCATCGGATGACTTGAAATTGAATTTCAAGATCATGTAAGCTGCCCGCGCCGCCTCGTCCAGGAAGGTGGGGGAGGATCCGCATGCAGGTCGAGAATCGCTGCGAGTTCGAGCTCCTGGCCGAGGGCCACCGGTGCCGGGTGGAGCGCTGCAGCCACGGCGTGCTCCACGTGACGGTCGGCGGCGTCACGCTCCGGCTCGAGCCCGCGCAGTGCTACGACCTGACGCGCACGCTGCGCGCCGCGGCCGCGCGGGTCGAGCGCCCGCTCGCCGCCTCGCGCAGCGCGCTCTGCTGAGGGGGCCGAGATGGCCATCGATCCCGACGCGATCGAGTCCGTGGCTGCGCTCGAGCACGTGGCGGGCGCGCGCCCGCTCGCTGCGCTCCTCAAGTCGATCGACGCGCTCGACGAGCACTGCGAGGCGCTCCTCGCGCGGAGCCCGTTCGTAGTCCTGACCTGGTGCGAGCCGGGGGGCGGCCAACGGGTGGCCGCGCTCGGCGGCGCGCCCGGCTTCGTGCGGGTCGAGGGACCGCGGGCGCTGCGGCTGCCGCTCCCGGACACGGGCGCGCCGCGCGAGTGGGCGGGCGCGGCGCTGCTCTTCTTCGTCCCAGGGCTCGGCGAGACGCTCCGGGCGAACGGTCGCGCGCGCGTCCACGAGAACGGCCTCGCGTTCGAGCTGCAGGAGGCGTTCGGCCACTGCGCGAAGGCGCTGATCCGCTCCGCGTTCTGGCAGCGAGCGCGCGGCGAGGCGGTCGAGCGCGGAGAGGGCGCACTCGGCGACGGCGGGGAAGCGGGTCCGCGCGCGCCGGGTCCCCTCGCCGCGCCCGCGGTCGCCGATTTCCTCGCGCACTCGCCGTTTCTCGTCTTCGGCTCGGGCGACGGCGCCGGAGCCTGCGACGCGAGCCCGCGCGGCGACCCGGCGGGCTTCGCTCGGATCCTCGACGCCGACACGCTCGCGCTGCCCGAGCGCCGAGGGAACCGCCGCACGGACACGCTGCACAACCTGCTCGCGCGGCCGGACGCGGCGCTCCTCGCGCTCGTTCCCGGCGACCCGCGCGCGCTCGAGCTCGTCGGGCGCGCGCGCCTCACGCGCGAGCCGTCCCTGCTCGCGCGCATGGCGGTCGCCGGAAAGGCGCCGAAGCTCGCCGTCCTCCTTCGCGTCGCGCGCGCGGAGCTCGCGGTCTGCCCCGCGCTCGCGGAGAGCGGGCTCTGGGACGCCGCGCGCCACCCCTCCCTCGACGGGCTCCCGCCCATGGCGCGCGTCTTCGCCGACCACGTGCGGCGTAGCCGCCAGCGCGGGGTCGCGGCGACGGCCATCCGCGCGCTCACGTCCGAGCGCTGGCTCGCGCCGATGCTGCAGCGCGACTACGAGGACGGGCTCTACTAGCCGGAATTTCGACTACCCTCGCGCTCCATGGGCGAGATCCACGGCGAGTGCGCGCCGCGCTTCGCGCGCGTGCGCGAGGCGTTCGAAGCCAACTTCGACGCCGGGCGCGAGCTCGGCGCCAGCTTCGCGGCCACGCTCGGCGGCGAGCTCGTGGTCGACCTCTGGGGCGGCTACGCGGACGCGGCGCGCACGCGGCCCTGGCAGCGCGACACGATCGTCAACGTGTTCTCGACCACGAAGGCCATGGCGGCGCTCTGCGCCCACATGCTCGTCGAGCGCGGGCAGCTCGACCTCGACGCGCCCGTCGCGAAGAGCTGGCCCGAGTTCGCGCAGGAAGGGAAGGGCGCGATCCCGGTGCACTGCGTGCTCTCGCACCGCGCCGGGCTCGCGGCGTTTCGCGAGCCGCTTCCCCTCGCGGCGCTCTACGACTGGGAGCGCGTGACCTCCGCGCTGGCCGCGCAAGCGCCCTGGTGGGAGCCCGGCAGCGCGAGCGGATACCACGCGCTCAGCTTCGGCCACCTGGTCGGCGAGCTCGCCCGCCGCGCGGACGGGGGACGCACGCTCGGGCGCTTCTTCCGCGAAGAGGTCGCGCAGCCGCTCGGCGTCGATTTCCACATCGGGCTTCCGGCGAGCGAGGACGGCCGTGTCGCCGAGCTGCTCGAGCCCACGGCCGAAGAGGTCGCGGCCGCGGGGCCCGCGGCGGCCGTCGACCCGGACTCGCTGCTCGGCAAAGTCCTCATGAACCCGCCGCTCACGCCGGCGGCAGCCAACACCGCGCCGTGGCGGCGCGCGGAGATCCCGGCGGCCAACGGCCACGGCAACGCGCGGTCCGTCGCCCAGGTCCTCGGCGTCCTCGCCGGCGGCGGGCGCCAGGGCGGCGTGCAGCTCCTCGGAAGCGCGGCGCTCGAGCGGGCGACGAGCGAGCAGAGTCTCGGGCCGGACCTCGTGCTCCCGCTTCCGATGCGCTGGGGGCTCGGCTTCATGCTGACCCACCCGGGCCTCCCGCTCGGCCCGAACCCGCGCGCCTTCGGGCACGGCGGCTGGGGCGGCTCGCTCGGCATCGCCGATCCGGACGCGCGCCTCTCCTGGGCGTACGTGATGAACAAGATGTCGCCGGGAACGACCGGCGACACGCGCGGCTTCGCGCTGGCGTCCGCGCTCTACGCCTCGCTCTGACCCGCTTCGCGCGGGCGCGCTCGGCGCAGCTTGCTGCGCGCCTGCTCGAGGGAGGCCGCCGGGTCGCCGAACCCGCTGGCGGACGCGCCGGGGCGCACGACCTCGATCGGGTCGCGTCCGTCGTCGACGTAGCCCAGCGCGTACGCGCCGCGCGCGTAGCCCATGAGGCGCAGGAGCTCCGTCGGCAGCGTGCGCGCGACCTCGAGCGGCACCGAGAGGTACTGGTTCTCCTCCTGGCGCAGCCAGGAGACGACGTAGGTCAGGTTCAGGCCGAGGCGGGTGGCGCCGGAGCGGTTCGCGCCGCCGCCGTGGTACACGCTCCCTGTGTAGAGCAGGACCGAGCCCTTCTCCATCTCCGCGGGCTCGGTGTCCTTCTCCGCGAACTGGAGGCGATCCGCCAGCCGGTGGCTTCCGGGAACGATGCGGGTCGCGCCGTTCTCCGCGGTGAAGTCCGTCATCGCCCAGATCGTGTTGCACTGCACCTCGTAGCCGGCCGGGAACGGGAAGAAGTCGAACGCCCACTGGTCGCGGTGCACCGCCTGGGCCGGCTCGCCCGGGGCGATCGCGATCAGCTGCGTGAGGTGGACCTGGATGCTCGTCGCCTTGTCGAGCACGCGCTGGGCGGTGCCGAGGACGCTCGGGTGCTGGATCAGCTCGCGGCAGGTGGGCGAGCGCCCGATCAGGCCGCCGGTGCGCCGCGTGCGGCGGCCCGCGAAGTCGTCGGCGCCGACGGGCGTCGCTTCGAGGTACGGCTCGATCTCGCCGCGCGCGCGGTCCAACACGGCCGGCGCGACGAGCCGGTCCACGACCGCGACGCCCTCCCGCGCGAGCGCGGCGGCGATCTCGTCCACGGCGGCGTCGGAAGGGAGGTGGGGGACGCTCACGAGGGCTCCTTTCGCGCGCTCGGTGCGCTCGCGCTCGACTGACTTTCGGGCCGCAGCCCGCTCACGGATGGCGGCCCCGGCGCGCGAGACCGGTCGTCCGACCGAGGCCGAAGAGCAGACTCATGTTTTCGATGCCGCCATGTGCGCCGCCCTTGCCGATGCTGTCGAGTACGCTGAGGGCGGGCTCCTCCCCGGGCCGGATCAGCTCGAGCCCGAGCCCGAAGTGGTTGGGGTGGGCCTCATCGACCCGCGTTCCGGCCCGGCTCGCGAGCCAGGCCAGCTCGACGTCCGGGTGGTCGAGCAGCACGCGCAGCGCCTCGCCGCCCATGTAGCCGGTCGCCCCGAGGATGCCGACGCGGATCATGCGTCGACTGTGCGGAAATCCCGTACGCGACGCCAACGCGGGTCGCGGCGCTCACGGCCGGGTCAGCGCGTCTTACTGTCGCGCGGCCGAACCGCCACGTCGGGGAAGCGGGACTACAGCACCAGCCGGTAGATCCAGCTCGCGACGATGCCGAGCTGCACGACGAACAGCGTCGCGCGCAGGAGCACCATCGGTACCGAGATCGAGATCAGGTGCACTACGGACTGACCGAGGCGCGCGTAGAGGAGCGGCATGGCGAGCGGGTCGGTGACCGCCGAGCGACCCGCGACCGCTGCGGCGAGGATCACCGCGGCGACCACGGGGAGCAGCTCGAGGCAGTTCAGATGGGCGCGGGCCAGGCGCTGCCCGAGCCCCCCGACGTCCGAGCCGTCCGGGGCGAAGGTGTTGAGCGCCTTTCCCGAGCCGCTCGAGTAGTACGCCCGATAGCCTGCGAGCGAGGCCACCAGCAGGATCGTCCAGCCGGCGAAGAGACAGAGCGCGACCAGGGACGGTGTCATGGGCGTCTCCGAGGGGGCGGCGGCACGCTAGCAGCACTCAGTCGACGTATCCCAGCGCCCGCAGCCGCTCGAGCAGCACGGCGTCGTCGATCCGCGCGTCGTCGGGCTCGGGCGGGAGGCCGGGCAGCTCGGCCGCGGGCGCGACCCGGACCGGCCGCGCGGCGAGGGCGGCCGGGTCCAGCAGGCGCACGGGAACGCCGCGCTCGAGGTCGTCGGGCACCGGCGCGCCGGCGAGGTAGAAGACTAGCGGCGCCACCTCGAGCACGGAGATCCGCTCGCGCCCCGGCAGGTGCGCGAAGGGCCCGCCCGCGGCCAGGAATACGGCGGTTTCGTCGTGGGTGCCGGTGAAGTCGTCCACGCGGAAGAGCTCGCGAATGGGGAACGAGCGCTCCCCCACGCGCAGCTCGCCGTCGGGCCAGAGCGGCGCGAGCGCCGTCTCGACCGGGCGGGCGAGCACGTGCGCGTACGCCGGGCGGTCGAGCACGACCCCGAAGAGGTAGTAGAGCCCCTGGCGGACGACGTAGGCGCGCGCTCGCTGCCACAGCGTGCCGCGCGCCTCCGGCGGGCGCTCCGCCTCCGGCATGACGTCCACCGCCAGGACGGCCTCGCCGGCCGGCGTGCGGATCGATTCGAGCGCGGCGACGATCCGCGCGAGCGCGGGCTCGCGGACCTGCGGCGGACCGGGCAGGACGCGCAGCAGCGACCCCATGAACTCGCCGTCGATCGCGAAGCCGTCGCGTGCGAGGTCGAGCCCGAGCCGCTCCGGTGCCTCGAGCAGGCACGGTGTCCACATGCGGCGCGGGCGGGGCGACGGCCGGAAGCCGTGGTCGGACGCGACGACGACGGTGTCGTCGGGGCCGAGCGAGGCGAGCACGACGCCGAGCGCGGCGTCGACGCGGCGGTAGGCGTCGCCGATGGCGCTCGGGAAGCGCTCCTCCTCCGCCGTCCGCGCGGAGGAGAACTCCGCCGGGAACTCCGCGCGCCAGAAGCGGTGGCCCGTGGCGTCCACGGCGTAGAAGGCGACCGCCGCGACGTCGAGCTCGAAGGCGCGCGCGAGCGCCACGAAGCGGCCGGGCTTCTCGCCGGTCTCGAGCGCTGCGTTGGCGGCGAAGTCCGCGAGGCTGCGCACGCCCTCCATCGAGTACGCGTAGGGCGTGAGCCCGGCGCGCGCGAAGACGTCGGGAGGGGACACCCGCTCGTCGCGCCGCAGCCAGTCGGGGATCACGAAGCCGTTCGGGAACGTGCGCGGCGGCCACGTGACCAGCCAGTCGTAGAGCCCGACCCGCAAGCCCCGTTGCGCGAGCCGCTCGAAGGCGGTGGGGACGCGCACGTGCGTGCGATTGCGCAGGAAGTCCGTCACGCCGTGCGCCGCGGGGCTCCGGCCGGTCGCGAGGCTCGTCCACACCGTGGGCGAGATGACGGGCTCGACGGTCTCCATCTCCGCGGTGACGCCGCGGGCTGCGAGTGCGGCGAAGCTCGGCAGCTCGCCGGCCGCCATGCCCGCGTCGAGGCGCGGCCAGGAGGCCCCGTCCACCCCGAACACGACCACCCGCGCGCGCGCTGTGGACGCGTGGAGCGCGAGGGCCAGGAGCAGCGCGAGCGCGAGGGCCGCGCGGCAGTCGCGGGTCGGCAAGGGGACCTCCGGCGCGGCGATCATGCCGGCGCCGGGCCGGGCCGGGCAAGGGGCGCAGGCGCGCCGGGCGTGGGACGCCGAGAGCCGGCCGGCACGCGCGGCTACGCTCCCTGCGTGCGCGCGCACGACGGCCACGGCCGGCTCTACTCGCTCGCGATCCGGGACGGCCTCGCGCCGGCAACACTCGTCTGCGGCGCCTGGTACGCGGCGCTCGGCCTCGTGCACCTCCACGGCCTCGTGGGGCCCGCGCACGCGCGCGTCGCCGCCGCCGACGCCGTGACGTTCGCGTCGTTCCTGCTCCTCTCGCTGCTCTGGTGGCGCCGACCGCCGAAGCCGGAGCACAGCGACCGCTGCATCGCGCTCGCTGCGGCGATCATCCTCGCCAACAACGTCTTCGGCGTCTGGCACCTGCGCGATCCGGCGTTCGCCGTGGGCTTCTACCTCGAGAACGTCGCGCTCGGCATCTTCATCCTCTCGCACCGCTGGTTCGCGGCGCTCGTGCTCGCCGTCCTCGTCGGCTTCGCGACCGTCGGGCTGCGCTCGGGCTTCGGGCCCGACTGGTGGCTGCCGACGATCGTCGCGCTCGGCTCGACGGTGCTCGCGACGCTGATGCACGTCGTCCTCGGCACCTACCGGCGCCGGCTCGAGGCGCTGCGCGAGGAGAGCGAGCTGCGCGGGCGCGACCTCGAGGAGAGCCTCGTGCGGCTGCGCGGCGAGGTCGAGCATCGCGAGAGGCTCCAGAGCCAGCTCGCGCGCTCGCAGCGGCTCGAGAGCCTCGGGCTCCTCGCCGGCGGCATCGCCCACGACTTCAACAACCTGCTCGCCATCGTGGTCGGGCACGCGAGCCTGCTGCTCGGACGCGCCGGCGGCCCCGAGCTGCGCGAGTCGCTCGAGGCGATCCTCGCGGCGGGCGACCGCGCCCAGCTGCTCTCCGCCGAGCTGCTCGCCTACGCCGGACGCCGCGACCGGCGGCCCGTGCCGCTCGACCTCGGCGAGGAGATCGGCGGGATCGTCGAGCTCGCGCGCCGCGGGCTCCCCACTAGCGTGGCGCTCCGGGTCGAGCGGCCCCCGCAGCGCACCTTCGCGCTCGCGGACCGCGCGCAGCTCCAGCAGGTGGTGCTGAATCTGCTCGTCAACGCGTCCGACGCGACGAAGGAGACGGGCGGCGCGGTGCGCGTCCAGGTGGGGGCGCGCGAGCTCTCCGGGCCCGAGGCCGCCGAGCTCGAGCCC
>DATAGA010000386.1:0-3507 GCA_036257215.1 Myxococcota bacterium | reverse complement strand
GTGGCTGCGCGCCCAGGCAGCCGCGCCCGGCGCTCCGTGATCCCGTCGGTCCCGCGCCGCCAGCCCAGGCTACCCGTCGCCGCGCGAAGGAGGCTCCTGTGCCGTCACCCCTGAAGCCGACGCTCCGCGGCGCGGGTCTGGCGCGCGCACTCTCGAAGCTCGTACGGATCTACTGGGTTTCGCCCGACGCCAAGTGGGGGGCGCTCCTGCTCACGGGCGCGATCGGTCTCGAATTCCTCACGGTGCGCGCCAGCGTGCTCGTGTCCGAGGCACAACGGCGCGTGGGCGACGCCCTCGAGCTGAAGGACGCCGCGGCGTTCGCCTCCGCGGTGGGCCTCTTCGTCGCCTTCGCGCTGCTCTTCGTCGTGGTGTCCACCTACCGGGTCTACCTCCGGCAGGCGCTGGAGATCCGCTGGCGTCGCGGCCTCACCGGCTACTTCGTAGGGCGCTGGATCGGGATCCAGGCCTACGGTCAGAGCCAGCTCCACGGGCACGAGGTCGACAATCCCGATCAGCGCATCGCCGAGGACGTCCGCGACTTCGTGGCGAGCGCGCTCGGCCTCTCGCTCTCCCTGCTGTCCGCGATCGTGACGCTCTACTCCTTCGGCGGCCTGCTCTGGGGCATGTCCCGCGATTGGCTGATTCCGATCGCCGGCGTTCCGCGGCCGATCCCCGGCTTCCTGTTGTGGGTGGCCGTCGCGTTCGCGCTGCTTTCGATGTGGCTCACGCACCTGATGGGCCGCCGCCTCGTTCCCATCAACTTCGACAAGTTCCGCTTCGAGGCCGACTTCCGCTATGGGCTGGTCCGTTTCCGCGAGCGCGCAGAGGAGGTAGCGCTCTCGCGCGGCGAGGCGGTGGAACGACTGGGGGCGCTGGAGCGCTTCCGGCGGGTCTTCGAGAACTGGGGACAGCTCATCGGCGCCGAGCGGAACCTGAGCCTTCTCACGGGGGCCCTCGGCCGCAGCAACAGCCTCGTGCCGATCGTAGTGGCGGCGCCCGCCTACTTCGCGGGGCTGCTCTCGCTCGGTGCGATCCTGCAGACGCGGGTCGCCTACGACCAGGTGTCCGGCGCGCTCTCGTGGTTCGTGAATGGGTACCGCGAGATCGCGCGCTGGCGCGCCAACGTCGAACGCCTCTCCGCCTTCTCGGACGTGATGGACGCGACCGCGCGGGACCTGGCGCGCGCCGGAATCGAGCTCGTTCCCTCCGCGGACGCGGCGCTCCGAATCGAGGACCTGCGCATCGACGCACCGCCGGGCCGCGTGATCGTCGAGGGCGCGAACGCGCGGCTGGACCCCGGCGAGCGGGTTGCCCTGCTCGGCCGGTCGGGCGCGGGCAAGACGACGCTCTTCCGCACGCTGGCCGGCCTCTGGCCCTTCGGCGCCGGACGCATCGAGCGACCGCCGCGCGAGCGAATGGTGTTCGTGCCGCAGCGACCGTACCTCCCGCTGGGAACGCTCCGGGCCGTCGTCACCTACCCGGCGGCCGAAGGCAGCGTCCCCGACGAACGCATCCGGGAGGTGCTCGAGCTCCTCGAGCTCGGCGACCTGACGCGCCGGCTCGACGAGGTGGAGCCGTGGGACCAGCGCCTCTCGGTGCACGAGCAGCAGCGGCTCGGCATCGCCCGCGTGCTGCTCCTCGAGCCCGACTGGATCCTGCTCGACGAAGCGACGTCGGCCCTCGACGAGGCGATGGAGGAGCGCGTCTACGGGCTCCTCGTGAAGCACCTCCCGGGCGCCGCGCTGCTCTCCGCGGCGGTGCGCCCGAGCGCCGTGCGTCACCTGGCGGCCCAGTGGACGCTCGCCGAGCGAGGCGGACGCTCCGTCCTCCAGGCGGCCTGACGCGCTTGCCGCGCCCCGAACTGATCGGAATGCTCGTGTCGCCATGACGACCCGCGAAGAAATCGCGCTCTGGAACGGCGGGCGCGGCGAGCTCGCCGGCTGGACGGCGAACGCAGCGCCCGGCTCGAGCGCCAAGCTGGCGGTCGAGGAGGCCGGGACCGAGCTCCGCTTCGACTACTCGCTCGTCGGCCACGGCGCCTGGGCGATCGCGCGCCGCGAGCTGCCGTTCGAGCTCCCCTCTCACTACGTGGTGTCGCTCGTCTTGCGCGGGAAGGCCGTCGCCCCCCACGAGCTGCAGCTGAAGCTCGTCGACCCGAGCGGCGCGAACGTGTGGTGGTGGCGGCTGCGCGAGTTCTCCCCGCCGCCCGAACGGACGCGGCTCGTCCTGCGCAGGGCGAGCCTCGAGTTCGCCTGGGGTCCCCGCAGCGGCGGCGACCCCGACCGCGTCGGCGCCGTCGAGCTCGCCGTCGCCTCCGATCGCGGCGCGGCCGGCACGCTCTGGATCGAGGAGCTGCGCGTCGAGCCGCGGCAGCCCGCCACGGGTCCCGCGCGCGCGCGCGCGGCGCGCGCGTCGAGCGCGCTCCCGGGACACGAGGCCTCGCGCGCGCTCGAGCGCGACGAGGCCAGCGACTGGTGCCCGGCCCCCGACGACGGATTGCCCTGGCTCGAGCTCGATCTCGGCGAGGTCCGCGAGTGCGGCGGCCTCGCCGTCGACTTCGCGGGCGTCGACGACGCGCCGCCGTCCCGCGTCCTCGCGTCGCTCGACGGCGCGCGCTGGACCCCGCTCGCGGAGGATCCCGGCGGCGGCGGCACGCGGCGCTGGATTCGCACCGGCGAGGCCGACGCGCGCTTCGTCCGGCTCGAGCTCGACCCGCAGCGCCGCGCGGGCGTGGCGCGCGCGGACGTCGTGCCGATCGAGCTGGCCGTCTCCCCGGCTCGGTTCGCGGCCTCGCTCGCGCGGGCCGCGCCGCGCGGGCGCTACCCGCGGCACCTGCTCGGCGAGCACGCGTACTGGGCGGTCGTCGGCGGCGACGGCGACGAGCGCAAGGGCCTCCTGGGCGCAGACGGCGCGCTCGAGGTGGACGCCGAGGGCTTCACGCTCGAGCCGTTTCTCTGGAGCGGCGGACGTCTGCTCTCGTGGGCCGACGTGGAGCTCGGGGCGGCGCTGGAGGAAGGCAGCCTTCCGATCCCTTCGGTCGTGTGGGACGCGGCGGGGCTGCGCCTGCGCATCACCGCCTTCGCGGACGGCGCGCCGCGCCGCAGCGCGCTCGTCGCCCTCTACGAGGTCGAGAGCACGGACGGGATGCAGCACGACGTGCGCCTGTTCGTCGCGGTCCGCCCGTTCCAGGTCACGCCGGCCTGGCAGGCCCTGAACCTCACGCCCGCGGTAGCGCCGATCGAGCGGCTCGGATCGGACGGCCCCCGCGTGCGCGTCGACGGGCGCGAGGTGATCGCCGTGAGCGCGCCCGACGGCTTCGGCGCGGCGCGGGGCGACGAGGGGCTCGCAGCGCTCTGGCAAGGACGCCTGCCGGAGCGCCCGCGCGTGCACGACCCGCTCGGCTTCGCGGAAGGAGCGCTCGCGTTCGATCTGCGCGTGGCGCCGGCGGGCGCGGCGTCCGTCGTCGTCGCGGTCCCGCTCTTCGCGGAGACCCCGGTGCCGCCGGCG
>DATAGA010000380.1:0-1835 GCA_036257215.1 Myxococcota bacterium | reverse complement strand
GGCGCGCTCGGCCTCATGCAGGTGCGCCCCTTCGTCGCCCGGGACTACGCGCGCCGCCGCGGCCTCGCCTGGAAGGGCGAGGCGTCGCTGCGCGACCCGGCGCACAACGTTCAGCTCGCGAGCGGCTACCTCGGCGAGCTGGTCACGCGCTTCGAGAGCCTCGACCTCGCCCTCGCCGCCTACAACAAGGGACCCGAGGCGGTGAAGCGCGACCTGCGCGAAGACCGGCAGCCCCGCCAGGAGTTCGTCGACGGGGTGATGCGGCGCTACGAGCGCTACCAGGCGCGCTTCGGGGGCATCTGAAGCGGCCTCCGCGGCGCCCGGCGCCCTACACTTCCCGCCATGCGCCAGATCTGGATCCCGAAGCCCGGGCCACCGGAGGTGCTGGAGCTGCGGGAGGCGCGCGACCCGCTGCCGGCGCCGGGCGAGCTGCGCGTCCGCGTCGAGGCGTCGGGCGTGAACTTCGCGGACGTGATGGGCCGCATGGGCATGTACCCCGACCTGCCCAAGATGCCGTGCGTGCCCGGCTACGAGGTGGCCGGCCGCGTCGACGCGGTGGGCGACCGGGTCGGCTCCGACTGGGTCGGGCGCGACGTGCTCGCGCTGACGCGCTTCGGCGGCTACTCCGACGTCGTGTGCGTGCCCGAGGCGCGCGCCTTCGCGCGCCCGCCGGGCATGTCGGCGCAGGACGGCGCCGCGCTGCCGGTCAACTACCTGACGGCGTGGCAGCTCCTCCACGTGATGGGCTCGCTGCACGAAGGCGAGACGGTGCTCGTGCACTCGGCGGGCGGCGGCGTCGGCATCGCGGCCATCCAGCTCGCCAAGCGCGCCGGCGCGCGCGTCTTCGGGACGGCGTCGGCCGGCAAGCACGAGCGGCTGAAGGCGCTCGGCTGCGACGCCTGCATCGACTACACCCGCGACGACTTCGAGCGCTCCGTCCGCGAGCTGACCCACGGCCGCGGCGTCGAGCTCGTGCTCGACGCGGTGGGCGGCCGCTCGTTCGCGAAGAGCTATCGCTCGCTCGCTCCGACGGGCCGCCTCGGCATGTTCGGCCTCTCCGCGGCCGCGACCGGGAAGCGCCGCAACCTGCTGCGCGCGCTCGGTCCCGCGCTCCGCACGCTGCGGATGCGCTTCTCGCCCGGAGCGCTGATCGACCAGAACAAGGGCGTGTTCGGCGTGAACGTGGGGCACCTCTGGGAGGAGGGCGACCGCGTCGCGCGCTGGATGGAGCGCCTGCTCGAGCTCTACGTCGAGGGCGCGCTGCGTCCCGTCGTGGACACGACCGTCCCCTTCGAGCGCGCCGCGGACGCGCACCATCGCCTGCAGGACCGCCAGAACTTCGGCAAGGTGCTGCTCGTCCCCGCATGAGGCGCGCGGAGAAGGCGGAACGGATCGCGCGCGTCCTGGACCGGCTGCACCCGGAGCCGGCGGTGCCGCTGCGGCACGAGGACCCGTTCACGCTGCTCGTCTCCGTCGTGCTCTCGGCCCAGTGCACGGACGCGCGCGTCAACGAGGTGACCCCCGGGCTCTTCGCCCTCGCCCGCACGCCCGAGGCGATGGCGCGCCTCCCGGTCGCGACGATCGAGCGCGCGATCCGCACCTGCGGCCTCGCGCCGACGAAGGCGCGCCACCTGCAGGCGCTCTCGCGCGCCCTGGTCGAGCGCTTCGGCGGCTGCGTGCCGGACGACCTCGCGTCGCTCGAGTCGCTCCCGGGGGTCGGCCACAAGACGGCGAGCGTCGTCCTGGTGCAGGCGTTCGGGAAGCCCGCGTTCCCCGTCGACACCCACATCCACAGGCTCGCCGCGCGCTTCGGTCTCTCGAACGGCCGCAGCGTC
>DATAGA010000374.1:0-6626 GCA_036257215.1 Myxococcota bacterium | reverse complement strand
CCACCAGCATCTCGCGGCCCGAGACGGGGGTGCAGCGGCGCTCGCGCGCGGCGCGCAGGAGGCGCGTCTCGAGCGGGTCGTAGACGGCGTCGAGCACCACGGCACCCGCGCGCAGGGCCTCGTCGGGGATCGGCGACGCGTCCGCGCGGAGACCGACGCTCGTCGTCTGGACGAGCAGGTCGTACGGCTCGCCCGCGAGCGCCTCGAGCGGCCCGCCACCGGCGGCGCCGAGCTCCTTCGCCAGCGCCTCCGCCCGCGCAGCGGTCCGGTTCAGCACGGTCACCTGCGCGCGGCGCGCGAGGAGGCCATAGGTCACCGCGCGCGCCGTGCCGCCCGCGCCGAGCACGACGGCCCGCTTTCCGCGCAGCGGCCCGCCCGCGTGCTCGAGCGCGCGGACCGCGCCGAGCCAGTCCGTGTTCGCGCCCTCGAGCCGATCGCCGCGCAGCGTCACCGTGTTCACCGCCCCGATGCGCCGGGCGGTCTCGTCGACGGCGTCGAGCAGCGGGAGCACGGCCTCCTTGTGCGGGATCGACACCGCCAGCTGTCGGATCCGGAGCGCGCGCGCGCCCGCGATCGCGTCGGCGAGGCGCGCGGGCGCCACGTCGAACGCCAGGTAGCGCGCGTCGATCCCGAGCGCCTCGAACGCGGCGTTGTGCATCGCCGGGGAGCGCGTGTGTCCGGCGGGGTGGAGCAGGATGCCGCAGAGCGCCGTCGACGGCGTGATGGGGCGCATGGGCGGGGAGGATCGCACAGGGTCCGCGTCAGGCGACGTACAGCACCTTGCAGTGCTCGCCGGGCTCCGTGAGCCGCTCGAAGGCGGCGGGGATCGCGTCGAGCGGCTGCCGACCCGTCGTCATGGGCAGCGGCGCGATGCGACCGGACGCGATCGCGTCGACGGTGTACTGGAAGTCGTCCTTCTCGTAGGCGAGGGCGAACTGGACGCTCACCTCGCGCGTCAGCGCCGGGAGCGGGACGATCGTGTCGGGTCCGAAGCAGACCCCGGTCACGACGACGCGGCCGCGGAAGCGCGCCAGCTCGAGGGCGCGCTGGATCAGCCCGGGCGCGCCGACGGCTTCGATCACGACGGAGGGCCCGTTCGGGAGCGCGAGGGCGAGCGCGCGCTCGAGCTCGTCGGGCGTCGCGGTCACCGACGCGCCGAGCTGCTCCGCGATCTCCCGCCGCCGCGGCAGGCGCTCGCAGACGACGATCTCGCGCGCGCCGAAGTGGCGCGCCCAGAGCAGTGCGCCGAGCCCGATCGGACCGCCGCCGAGCACGAGCACATGGTCCGCGCGGCGGACGCGACCGATGCGGACCGCGTGGAGCGCGACGGCGAGCGGCTCGACGAGCGCGCCGTGCACCGCGTCGACGCCGCTCGGGAGGCGCACGCACTCGTGGGCCGCGACGGCGACGTACTCGGCGAAGGCGCCCGGCGCCGTCCCCATCCCGATCGTGCGCTGCTTCTCGCAGTAGGCGCCGAGCCCGCTCCGGCAGCGCCGGCAGCGGCCGCACGAGAGCGCCGGGAGCGCGCACACCCGCTCGCCCGCGCGGAAGCCCTCCGCGGACTCCACCACCTCACCGCAGAACTCGTGGCCCAGCACGCTCCCGGAGGGCACGAGCCCGCCCTTCCAGAGCGAGAGGTCGCTGCCACAGACCCCGCACGCCTCCACGCGAAGCACGAGCTCGCCGGAGCTCGGGCGCGGGTCGGGGAGCGTCTCCAGGGCGAGGGCGCGGGGCCCGCGCAGCACGACCGCCTGCACGGCGAACCTCCGCGGCGAGCCTACCCGATCCGCCGCGCCCGCAGTACGTTCCCGGCCCTTTCGAGGAGGGAGCCGTGACCGAGAGGAGGACGCGCGGGCGGCGCCCGCCCGGGAAGTCGGGACCCGGCGCCGCGCCCGCGCGCACGCCGCGCGCGACGGCGGTGCGCGCCCAGGTCGCCGTCCTGATGGGAAGCGCCAACGACTACGAGGTGATGCGCGCCGCCGAGGAGGTACTCGCCGAGCTCGGCATCGTCGCCGACGTGCGCGTCATCTCCGCCCACCGCACGCCGCAGCGCCTGGTCGACTTCCTGGCGGGCGCCGAGGGCCGCGGCCTCGACGTGTTGATCTGCGGCGCCGGGGGCGCCGCCCACCTGGCGGGCGTGACGGCCGCCCACACGATCCTTCCGGTGCTCGGGGTTCCGATCGAGAGCTCGCCGCTCCAGGGGCTCGACGCGCTGCTCGCGACCGTCCAGATGCCGGGCGGGATCCCCGTCGGCACGCTCGCGATCGGGAAGGCGGGCGCGAAGAACGCGGGCCTGCTCGCGGCCGCCATCCTGGCGCGCAAGGACCCGGTGCTGCGGGCCCGGCTCGAGGCGTGGCGCAAGCGCCAGTCGGAGCGCGTGCCCGAGCGGCCGTAGTTGCGCTAACGGCTCGCTCGCTCGCGCGCGCGCTCGAGCGCCTTCTTCAGGTCCTCCCACACGAGGCGGCGGTTCTCCTCGGTGTACTGGCGCAGCACGAACGCCGGGTGGAAGGTCGGCATGACCGGGATGCCGCGGTACTCGTGCCACGTGCCGCGCACCTTCGTGATGGGCACGTCGCGGCCGAGGAGGAGGCTCGAGGCGGGTTTCCCGAGCGTGACGATCACCTCGGGTGCCACCGCGTCGATCTGGGCGTCGAGGAACGGGCGGCAGGCGGCGACCTCGTCGCCGAGGGGCGTGCGGTTCCCCGGCGGCCGACACTTCACGATGTTGCAGATGTAGACGTCGCCGCGCGGGATCCCGAGGCCGCGCTCGATCATGCGGGTCAGCAGCTCGCCGGCGCGGCCGACGAACGGCACGCCCTGGAGGTCCTCCTGCTCGCCGGGGCCCTCCCCGATGAACATCAGGTCGGCGTCCGGGTTGCCGACGCCGAAGACGATCTGGGTGCGGCCGCCCGAGAGGCGGCAGCGCGTGCAGTCGCCGACCGACTCGCGCACCTGCTCGAGGGTGGGGCGACCCTCGGCGAGCGGGCGGTCGAGCAGCGACGTCTGGGACGGCGCACCCGCGACGACGGTCGGGCCGGGGCGCTGCGGCGCGGATCGCCGGGCGACGTCGATGGACTCGACGCCCTCCTCGGCGAGCTCCGCGACGAGCGCGCGCGCCGAGCGCAACAGCGAGCGCGCCTCGCGAGCGACGGCGTCGTCCACTAGCGGCCTCCCCCTTCTTCCGGCGCGCCCGCCCGCGCGCCAGTTGCCGTCGCGGGTGCCGCCCTCCCGTGTCGCTGCGCCTCGATCTTGGCCTTCACCTCGTACTCGAAGCCCGGGTCGTTGGCGTCGTCGTGGCACGAGCCGCAGATCTGGAGGATCACGCAGCTGTCGCACTTGTCCGCGAGGGCGAGGATCGTGCCGCGCTTCGCGGCGTCGGGCTTCACGTGCTCGCCGCCGGGCCCGTGGCACGACTCGCAGCCGACGCCGGCCAGGTCCGGATGGGACGCTTGCGCGCCGCCCGCCGGGAAGCCTCCGGGCTTGCCGAAGCCGGTGGTGTGGCAGCGCTGGCACTCCGCGTCCGCGGCCCTCTCCTTCGCTGCGAGCGTCGCGAGCGCGCGCGCGTGGGGCTGCGCGGACCAGCTCGCGTGCTCGGCCGCGTGGCACTCCCGGCAGCCGGCCGAGCCCACGAACGCGGCGTTCGTCGGGAGCAGCGCCTCGCGCCGCGCGCGGCGCTCGGCGAGGAGCTTCTGGCGCTCCGCCGCCGAGAGCGAGGCCAGCTGCGCGTTTGCCGCGTGCGAGACGCGCGGCAGGAACGCCGCGTACTCGAAGCCGAGCGAGTGCTTGGGATCGTGGCACGTGACGCAGACCGGCTCGTAGTTCCCCCCCTGGACGAAGCCGGGCGAGAGGTGGGGCCCGCCGCGGCCGTGACAGATCTCGCAGCCTACCCCCTCGAGCTCGCGCGCGGGCTTCGCGGGGTCGAAGCCGCCGGCCTTGCCGAAGCCGACGACGTGGCAGCCGACGCACTCGGTGTCGCGGTCCGCGCCGTGACGCACGAGCGTGTCGTACGCCTCGGAATGGGCGGTGAGGAGCCAGGTGTCGTGCTGGCCCGGGTGACAGGTCGCGCAGAACTCTTCGCCGCTGTAGCCCGTCGTGTGGAGCAGCATGGGCGGCGTCTGGCCGGCGAGCAGCGCGAGGCGCATGCGCAGGAGCGCCGGGTCGCGCTCGTCGCGCCAGCCCGCGGTCCGCCACGCGACTCGATGCTCGCGGTCGATCCCGATCAAGACCGGGACGCCGGACGTGGCCGCGTACGCCGTGCGGATCGTCTCGCCCGCGTCGCCGAGCACCGGGAAGAAGTCGAGCCCCTCCTGCTCGAGGCTCTCCTGCACTTCGTCCGCGCGGCCCGCGACGGAGACGCCGAGGAGCGTCGGTCGCGCGTCCTCGGGCAGCGCCGCGAGCTGCTCCTTCAGCGCCGCGAGCGCGTGGTGGCAGTGGGGACAGGTGTGGAGGAAGAAGATCAGGACGGCGGGCCTTCCGCGCAGGGAAGCCAGCTCGACCGCGCCGGAGCCGTCGAGGCGCTCGGCCCGGAAGTCCGGTGCGGCGGGGCGGCTGCTCGGCTCGAGCGCGGCCGCAGCGGCGGTCGGGTCGGGGATCCGAAGCCACGAGCGCAGCTCGCCGGCGAGGAGACCCACCGGATCCTTGGCGTCGCTCGGCCCGGCGAGGTCGCTTCCGCGCACGAGGTAGCCCTCGGCGTCGGCGAGGACCGCCGCCGCGGGCGAGCGCACGCCGATGCGCCCGCCGTACGCGCCCGCCGGGTCGCGCACGAGCGGAACGTCGGCCCCGCTGCCCGCGAGCGACGCCTCGCCCGCGGCGTCGACCCCGCTCACGATGCCGACGATCTCGAAGTTGTAGGCGCCGCGCTGCGCCGCGAGGAGCGCCGCCGCACGCGCGAGGCGCTCGGCGTCCGCGTCGCCCGCGCGCAGGAACAGCACCAGCAGGCGGCGACCGAGCAGCGCGCCGACCGAGAACGGCTGCCCGTCGAACGTCGTGCCTTGGAACGCGGGGAGCGGCCGCTCCTGGCGCGCGGGCGCGGCACCGACGACGAGCGCGGCGAGGAGCGCGGCCGCGACGGCGGCGACGAGGGCGCGGGGGGAAGGCTGCACGGGTCGGCAAGGTAGGGAAAATGCCGACGTGCGGGAACGCGGAACCCGCGAACGCAACCGCGTCTCGGCAGACGAAACGGGGCGCGAGCGAATGCCGCCCGCGCCCCGTCGACGTGCCCGCTCGCGCCTTGGAGGCGCGAGCGGAGCGGCTAGTTCGCCTTCTCGAAGATGTGGATCGCGCACGCGCTGCCCAGCCCGATCACGTGCGTCATGCCGAAGCGGGCGTTCGGTACCTGCCGCTTCGCGGCCTCGCCGCGCAGGTGGGTGCACACCTCGTACACGTTCGCGATGCCCGTCGCGCCGAGCGGGTGGCCCTTCGAGAGGAGCCCGCCCGAGACGTTCACCGGGACGCGCCCGCCGAGGGCCACCTCGCCGCTGTCGATCATGCGGCCCGCCTCGCCGTCCTTGCACAGGCCGAGGTTCTCGTAGTGCAGGATCTCGGCCGTCGCGAAGCAGTCGTGGAGCTCGACGAGGTTGATGTCCTCGGGCCCGATGCCGGCCATCTCGTACGCCTTCTTCGCGGCGTTCCGCGTGCAGGTGTTCACGTCGGGCATCACGAGGTCGCGCTCCTGCCACGGGTCGCTGGTGAGCGCCGACGCGCGCACGCGCACCGCGCGCTTCCCGAGGCCGAGCTGCTTCACCGCCTTCTCCGACGCGATCACCGCCGACGCCGCGCCGTCGACGTTCACCGAGCACATCAGCTTCGTGTTCGGATAGGCGATCATCTCGGCGTTCATCACCATCTCGAGCGGCGTCTCGATCTGGTACATCGCCTTCGGGTTCATCGTCGAGTGGTGGTGGTTCTTGACGGACACCTTCGCGAACTGCTCGAAGGTCGTGCCGTACTTGCGGGCGTGCTCCATCCCGGCCTCGGCGAACACGGCCGGCATCGTCGCGGAGCCGAGCAGCCCCTCCTTCGGGATGCCCGAGCCGCCGCCGCCCCCGCCGAGCAGGCCCTTGCCCATTACCTCGACGCCGACCGCGATCACGACGTCGTAGACGCCGGCCTTCACGGCCATCCAGCCCTCGCGGAACGCCGTCGCCCCGGTGGCGCACGCGTTCGCGGTGTTCACGACCGGGATCCCGGTCTGGCCGATCTCCTGCAGGATGCGCTGCCCGACCATGCCGCCGGCCTGGTACAGGTTCCCGCAGTAGAGCGCCTCCATCTGCTGGATCTTGAGCCCCGCGTCGTCGAGCGCCATCAGCGCCGCGCGCGCGCCGAGCTCCGACACGCTGCGCGTGGAGCCGGCCTTCTGGAACTTCGTCATGTCGACACCGACGACGTACACGTCGCTCATCTCGCGTCTCCTGGGTTGAGATTGTCTCGCGTGGAGAGGTGGAAGCGGGCTAGCTCGCGCGCGGCTGGAAGAAGTAGGAGAGGTAGCTGTTCCCCTCCCGATCCTTCCGCCCGAGCGCGTCCTTGAACACGACCTCGACCGGCATCCCGAGCTTGATCTTCTCGGGAGTGGGCTCGACGTTGATCAGGTTCCCCTTCACCGTGCCGCCGCCCTCGAGGTCCACGAC
>DATAGA010000253.1:0-6944 GCA_036257215.1 Myxococcota bacterium | reverse complement strand
GCCCGCGCGTACGAGCAGGTCGACGCCTGCGAGGAGGCGGCGCCCGCCGAAGCTCTTGCCGATGCTCTCGAGCCGGAGCAGCACGCGCAGACGGTAGGCAGAGCTCGGCCCAGGCGCCTGCCCCGGGGTCAATGGCGCGCGCCGTCCGGCCGATGACGCCCTCGTGGACACCGAGAGCGTGCTCGCGAGCGGCGAGCGCGGCATCCATCTGCTGTTCGACACGGGCACGATCGCCGAGGCGTTCGCGCAGGACGCCGCGCGCCTCGAGGCGCACGTGCGCGGCGACGGCGAGGCGGTGGAGCGCGCGATCCGGGGCCTGCTCGCGCAGCCCTCCGCCACGGCGGGTCGCGATTACGTCGCGCAGCTCCCACGCGAGCTGCAATACGTGCTCGTGCTGCTCTACTTCGAGCTGCTCGACGAGCGCCTGCGCCGCCGCCGCACCTTGCACTGACGCGGCCGCGCGCAGTGCGGCCGCGTCAGGCCCTCTCCGCGGACGCCCAGCCGATCGCTACACCGCGGCGAACGCCCCCGGCACGCGCTGCGGCCTCGGTGCGCCTTCGCGTCGAGCGCGCGCAGCCTCCACCAGCTCGTCCACCCGCAGCCGGAGCGGGATGCGCACGCGCTCGCCCTGCTTCGTCCGGAAGAGCAGGTGTTCGCGCTCCTGCGCGTGACGCACGAGGTCGCGCAGCAGCGCCACGTCGGCCCGGCAGTAGGTCTCGATCTCCTCGACCCGCCCCTCGCGCCACCAGCGCAGGGCCTGGAGCCCGTCGGCGGTCTTCGGCCGCGCGAGGGTCTCCTCGCCGAGGTGACTCAGCGAGAGCCGGAACCCGAGCCGGGCGTGGATCTCGTCGAGCAGGTCGAAGGTGGGGAGCGCGTCGAGGTCGGCGTCGGTGTAGCCGCGCAGGACGCAGTAGTCGAAGCGCCGCACGTTGAAGCCGACGACGAGGTCGGCCGCGCGCAGCCGCGCGAGCAGCGCCTCGACGTCGGCCTCCCGGAAGCGCAGGAAGCGCTCGGCCCGCGCCTCGTAGAGGACCGCGACGGCGACGCGCATGAGGTGCGCGTTGTGCCAGCCGCCCACCTCGAGCGCCGCCCGCTGCGTCTCGAGGTCGAAGAAGACGACGTCCGGCGCAGACGCGGGCGGCGGCGCGGGCGCGAGCACCGGGGGCGGGGGCCGGGCGGGCGGCTCCTCGCCGAGCGGGAGCGGCGCGCGCGCGAGGAGCAGCTCGAGCGTCGCCACGGTGGCGCGCTTGTCGATGGGGCGATTGCCGCTGCCGCACTTCGGCGAGTGGACGCATGCGGGACAGCCCTCCTCGCACTCGCAGCCCGCGACGAGCTCGAGCGTCGCCTCGAGCAGCGCCTCGACGCGCCCGAAGAGGCCCGGCGCGAGCCCGGCGCCGCCCGGGTGGGCGTCGTAGAGGAAGACGGCGGGCTTGCCGAGCTGCGGGTGCAGGGCGTACGAGATGCCGGCGACGTCGTGGCGGTCGCAGAGCGCGAAGAGCGGGCAGAGCGCGAGCGCCGCGTGCTCCATCGCGTGGATCCCGCCCATGAAGTGCCCGCCCGCCTCCTCGACCGCGCGCTTCAGCTCGTGGGGCATCTCGAGCCAGAGCGAGGTCGTCTCGAAGCTCGTGGGCGGGAGCTCGAGCGGCTCGGTTGCGAGCAGGTCCTGCCCGTGGACGCGGCGGCGCTCGTAGCCGGTGAAGCGGGTCGTGACCCGGACGCGGCCCTGGACGAGGCGGAAGTTCCCGACCGGGCGCGCCCGCTCGCGCGAGAGCACCTCGGTCTCCTTCTCCGAGATCGCGCGCGTGTAGAACGGGACGTCCACCGCGCGCACGCGCACGCTGCGCCGCTCGAGGTCGAGCTCGGTCACGAGGAACTGGCGGCCGCGGTGGAGGTAGATCGCCCCTTCGTGGCACTCCGCGAACACGCGCCCGACGCCGATGGTGCCGATCTCGCGCGCGCGGCCGCCGCCGCCCTGCTCGAGCAGGATCGCGCAGCTCGCCCCGGCGGCACGCAGGTCGACCTCGCGGTGCGGCCGCCGCCGCGCCGCGAACCACTCGCGGCCCGACTCGCTGCGGTAGAGCGAGCCGCGCGCCTCCGCGGCGCGCAGGCACGCCTCGACCCCGGGCTCCGCGAGCCAGGGCTCGCCGGCGCGCAGCGGCAGCTCGGCCGCGGCGCACGCGAGGTGGGGCGCGGCGATCTCGGGGTTGGCCGGGTCGAGCACGGCGTGCTCGAAGCGCCCGCCGAGGAAGCGCTCGGGGTGCGCGACGAGGTACTGGTCGAGCGCGTCCGCGCCGGCGACGAGCGCGAGGAGGCCCGTGCGCGTGCGGCCGACGCGGCCCGCGCGCTGCCAGCTCGCGATCTGCGAGCCCGGGTAGCCGACGAGGATGCACACGTCGAGGTCGCCGACGTCGATCCCGAGCTCGAGCGCCGAGGTCGAGACCACGCCGAGCAGGCGCCCCTCGAAGAGCGAGCGCTCGATCTCGCGCCGCTCGGACGCGAGGTAGCCGGCGCGGTACGGCGTGATCCGCTCGCGCAGAGCCGGATCGGACTCGGCCACCCACGTGTAGAGCAGCTCGGCGACCGCGCGCGCCTTCGTGAAGGCGATCGTACGCAGGCCCGCGCGCACCGAGAGCCGGAAGAGCCGCGCGGCCGTCGTGTTGGCGGACCCGCGCGGTCGGAGCAGCAGCACGTGACGGGCGGGGCGGGGCGCACCGTCCCGCTCGACGAGCCCGGGCTCGCGGCCCGTGAGCCGCGCGCCGAGCTCGCCCGGGTTGGCGACCGTGGCCGAGGCCGCGACGAGGCGCGGCCGCGCGCCGTGGTGCGCGGCGATGCGGTCGAGCCGGCGCAGCACCTGCGCGACGTGGCTCCCGAAGATGCCGCGGTAGCTGTGCAGCTCGTCGACCACGACGAGCCTCAGCCCCCGGAAGAACGGCGCCCAGCTCGCGTGGCTGGGCAGGATCCCGGCGTGCAGCATGTCGGGGGTCGTGACGAGCACGGCGGGCGGCGCCTCGCGCAGGCGCTTGCGCTCGCCCGGCGGCGTGTCGCCGTCGTAGATCGCGACGGCGCGCCGGCCGCCCGCCGCGAGGCCCAACGCGTCGGCAGCCGCGCGCAGGCGCTGCTCCTGGTCCTGCTCGAGCGCGCGCAGCGGGAAGAGCAGGAGCGCGTGCGCGTCCGGCGTCGCGATCGCCTCGGCGAGCGCCGGCACCTGGTAGACGAGGCTCTTCCCGCTCGCCGTCCCGGTCGCGAGGACGACGTCGCGCCCGCTCGCGAGCAGCTCGAGCGCACGCGCCTGGTGGGAGAAGAGGTGCTCGATGCCCCCGAGCGCGGGCGCGCCGCGCAGCGCGGTCCACGCCGGCGCCGCGCACTCGGCCAGGTCGCCGGGGCGCGCCGGGAGGAGCGCGCGGTGCGCGACCTCGTCGCGCAGGTCGCGCTCGGCGGCGATCTCGCGCAGCAGCGCGTCGATGCCCGCGCCGGTGAGCCCCTCGCCCCGCGGCGCGGGCGAGGGAACGGGGACGAGAGTCGCCGCCCCGCCGAACCTGCCCGTCCCCACGCCGCTCGCCCCCGGCGCGCCTTCGCGCGCGCGAACGCCGCGCGGCGCAGGCGCGCGCGCGACGGGAGGAGCGGACCGGATCGGCCGGGGACCTGGGGAGGCGCCAACATATCCGCTGGCGTCGGCGCGCGCACCGGCCGCGTGCGGCGGCGGCCTGTCCGGGCGCCGCAGGCGGGCGCCGCGCGGCCCGCTGCTATGGTGGCAGCAGGCGGGATCATGCGTCTCTCGCTCCAGGCGCAGTACGCGATCTGCGGAATCTTCGACCTCGCGTACCACGGCGACGGGGGTCCCGTGCAGGTGCGCGTGATCGGCGAGCGCCAGCACATCCCCGCCCGCTACCTCGAGCAGATCTTCCAGCGGCTGCGCCGCGCGAAGCTCGTGCGAGGCAAGCGCGGTCCGGGCGGGGGCTACACGCTCGCGCGCGCGCCGCGCGAGATCACGCTGCGCGACGTGATCGAAGCGGTCGAGGGCCCGCTCGATCGGATCCTCGCCGGCGCGCTCCCGGGCGAGGCGGCCGCGCGCCCGGGCTTCCTCTGGCCGCGCCTCGCGGCGGGGCTCGGCGAGGCGCTCGCCGGCCTAGACCTCGAGACGCTCTGCCGCGACGCCTCGCGCCTGGCGGTTCCGCGCGCGAGCGCCGAGAGCCCGATGTATCACATCTGAAGCGGGATTCCGCTGTCCGCGCGCCGCGTTGCGTGCGGACCGCGAGTCCGTCGCGTAGACTGCGCCCGCCGCCCGGGATCGCCGCGGACGGCCGCCTCGGAGGGTCCGTTGGACAGCCGCCGCAGCGGGAGGATCGCCGTCGACCCGACGCGGCCGCCCCTCGACGTGCCGAGCCCGGTGCTGAGCCAGCTCTTCGAGGAAGCTCTCAAGGCTTGCGGCGAAACCGGCGAGGAGTGCTGCGGTCTTCTCGTCGGGGACGACGCCGTGCCGTTCCGCGAGGCGCACCCGTGCGAGAACGACATGAACCGTCACCACCGGCGCGACCCGTTCAACTTCCCGCGCGACGCCCGCCACGCGTTCCACATGCGCGAGACGGACTACCAGCGCATCGCGGCGGACGCCGAGGCGCGCGGGCTGCGGGTGACGGGGATCTACCACTCGCACGTCAACGCCGACGCCTACTTCTCCGAGCTCGACCAGGAGTTCGCGTCCCAGCCGCTCTTCCCGTTCCCCGACGCGGAGCACTTCGTGGTGTCGGTGACCGGCGAGCCCGGGGCGCCGGTGAACGTCGTCGGCGCCGCCGCGTTCCGGTACGTGCCGGAGGAGGGTCGCTTCGAGGGCCGGGCCGTGCGGCCGGCGGCGCCTTGAGCCGCCTCGCGCGGCTCGCACTCGCCGCCCTCGCGCTCGCCCCGGGCTGCATCGGCAGCGGGTTCGACCTCGGGGAGCTGCCGGGCGAGCCGCTCGTCGTCGTCTACCGCACGCGCGAGGAGTCGGAGCGCCGCGTCGAGCTGCTCCAGTCGGCGAAGAGCCCGGCCGTGCGCCGCGAGAACACGAGCACCTACGAGGCGAACTACGTCAGGCTCGAGAGCGCGGTGGAGCGCCTCGGGCTCGGGCGCAGCGCCGCCGAGAAGGCCGCGGACCTGCTCGGCCGCATGTCGGTCGTGGACGCGCGCGCCGAGCAGGTGGAGCCGCTCGAGTTCGCGTTCCGCGGCGACCGCCCGCTCGACTGGAGCCCCGACTACGAGAAGCTCCTCTTCGCCAGCCTGCGCGGCGACGCGGTACAGCTCTTCGAGTGGCACCGCTCGACGGGCGAGGTGCGCGTCGTGACGATCGGGCCCGAGGACCACCCGAGTGGGAGCTACGGTCCGGACGGCCGCCTCGTCGTCTCCGAGCAGATGCGCAGCGCCGACGGCAAGTCGAAGGTCTCGCGGCTCCTGCTGAGCGCCTCGGGCGGGGGCGCGCTCGAGCCGCTCACCGACGGGCCGCACGATGCGAAGCCCGACTGGTCCCCCGACGGCCGCTGGGTCGTCTACGAGACGCGCGACCCGTCCGGCCTCCCGGCGATCGCGTCCGTGCCCGCGGACCGCAGCGCGCCGCCGCGCATCGTCGCGCCGGGGCGCGACCCGAGCTTCGCGCCCGAGGGCGGGCTCGTGGTCTACAGCGCTCGTACCCGGGTGGGCTACCGGCTCGCCGAGATGCACCCGGACGGGCAGGGCAAGCGGCCGCTCGGGGCGGGCCCGCGCGAGGAGCACGACCCGCGCGTCTCGCCCGACGGACGCTTCGTCGTGTACGTGTCCGATGACGAGGGGCGGCAACAGCTGCGGGTGCGCACGCGGGACGGGCGCAAGGACCGGCCGCTGATCTGGAACGGCGACGGCATCACGCCGGTGTGGTGAGCGCCCGCGGGCGCGAAGGAGCAGCAGGGATGGCAGGCGGAAGGAGCGGAGCGTTCGGCGGGGACCTCGTGCCCGTGCACGGCGGGCTCGCGCAGCACGTCGACGGGACGGTGTCGCTGAAGGACCGCGCGCACTTCCTGCGCGAGGCGGCGACGCTGCCGCCCGTGCGGGTGAGCCGCGCGGACCTCTCGACCGTGTACCGCATCGCCGACGGCGCGCTCTCGCCGCTCGAGGGGCCGATGAAGGCCCGCGCGTTCGAGCTCGCGCGCGACGAGGCGGTGATCGAGTCGGGCGGGCGCCGCTACGTCTGGGGCATCCCGCTCGCGTTCCCGCTGACCGACGAGGAGGCGCGCGCGCTGCGCCCGGGCGGAGCCGCCGCGATCCGCACGGAGGAGGGCGAGACCGTCGCGATCGTCGAGGACCTCGAGGTGTTCGACTGGGACAAGGCGCGCTACGTGCAGCGCGTCTACGGCACCGAGCGCTTCGACCACCCGGGCGGCCGCATGGTCGAGTCCGACCCGCGCACGCAGCTCCTCGGCGGGCGCCTGCGCGCGCTGCCGCAGCCGCTCCACCCCGAGTACGGCCAGTACATGCTCTCGCCGCGCCAGGTGCGCGCGCTGATCCGCGACCGCAAGTGGGAGCGCGCACTCGCCTTCCAGACCCGCAACCCGCTCCACCGCGCCCACGAGTACGCGCTCGTCGCCGGTGCCGAGCGGCTCACCGCGGAGGGCCACTTCACGGGCGTCGTGCTGAACCCGCTCGTCGGAGAGCTCAAGGGGGACGACGTGCCGGCCGTGACGCGCATGCGCTGCTACCGAACGCTGCACGACCAGCGGCTCCTCGGCGAGGGCGACGCGGACCCGCAGGTGTGGGAGCGCGCCGGCTACGCGCTGGCCGACGTGTTCGAGCTGATCGGCCTCGACATCAAGATGTTCTACGGCGGCCCGCGCGAGGCGCTGATGCACTCGGTCTATCGCCAGAACTACGGCTTCAGCGACCTCGTGATCGGGCGCCGCCACGCCGACGCCCCGTACGAGGACGGGAGCCCGATCTGGGGC
>DATAGA010000211.1:0-3937 GCA_036257215.1 Myxococcota bacterium | reverse complement strand
TCCCGCGAGCAGCCGGCCGCCGCGAGGCAGGCCGCGACCAGCGCGCCGGCCACGCGGCCGGCCTTCGGGCCCGAGGACCGTCGAGTGCTCGACATGATCGTCTCCTCCAGAGCGACGCTCGGCGCGCCGGCCGGCGAACGGTGGCGGAGGGTAGACGAACCGTCCCGCAACCGTCACGGGTCGTTCAGGCGCCGGCCGAGGCTGCGGCTAGCCTCGGCGCCAGTGGAGATGGGGGCTTCCCGCGGGCGCGCGTGGCTGTGGCTCGCGGCCGCCGCGCTCGCGCTGCTCGCGGGCTGCGGGCCCGCGCCCGCGGGCGAGGCCTTCGCGCTCTCCCTCCTCGCCGTCGGCGACACCGGCGAGCCCCCTCGCGAGCGCCCGTACGGGGATCCCGGCCTTCGCGTCGCCGAGGCGCTCGCCGCCGAGGACGCGCGCCAGCGCGTCGACGGGCTCGTCCTGCTCGGCGACAACTTCTATCCCGACGGACTGCGCGCGAGCGAGCTGAAGAAGCGACTGCGCGAGAACGTCGTAGGCCGCTTCTGCCGCTTCGTCACGCTGACGCCGCGCGGGCGCGGAAGCCTCGCCGACGCGTGTCCGGAAGAGCTCGCGGCCAACCCGGTCCCGCTCTACGTCGTGCTCGGGAACCACGACTACGACCGCGAGGAGAGCCCGTCCCTGCAGCGAGAGCTCGTGCCCGAGTACGTCGAGAGCTGGCGGATGCCGTCCGGCGCGGCGCAGGCGTACGAGCTCGGGAGCGGCGTCAGCCTCGTGCTCGTCGACTCGAATCCGCCCGCGATCGAGGACGCGGCCGCGGAGGTCGCGCGCGCGCTGGCCGGGTCGCGCGGCCCGTGGCGCATCGTAGCCGCGCACCACCCGATCGCGCCGGCGGACGAGGAGCGCGACCTCGCGTACGAGCGCCTGATGCTGCGCGCGCTCGAGCGCTCCGGCGTCCCCGTCCAGCTCTTCCTCGCGGGCCACGACCACAACCTGCAGGCGTTCGCCGGGGAGCCGCCGTCGGCGGCGCTGCACGTCGTCGCCGGCAGCGGCTCCGACGTGCGCAGCCTGCCCGCGAAGCGGGGCGCGGCGCGCAAGCGGCTCTTCGGCGCAGAGTCGCTCGGCTTCGCCCGCGTCGACCTGCGCGCGGGTCCCGAGCCGCGCTTGCTCGTCACGCTCGTCGAGGTGGCCCAGTCGCCGTGGCCTCGCCGCTCGCGCCCTGCCGCGCGGTTCGAGGTTTCCCTCGACGGCGCCGTTCGCGCCGTGCCCGCGCACCCGTAGCAGCGGAGCCACGGGCGCGCGCGCGCGCAGCGCCCGCGCACCTGGCGCGCAGCTGTGACGGCCCTCACGAGTGGGGGGTCGAGGCGGCCGATACGCGGGGGGCACCCCCCAGGTCGGCCCCGCGCCGGTCGGGTCGGTGTCCGCGAAACCGACCGGAGGCGAGGCCATGGCTGCGACGGATCTCCTGGGAGAAGTCGGCGCGACGCACCTGTTGCGGCGCGCGGGGTTCGGCGCGCAGCCGGGCGAGGCCCAGCAATGGGCGGGCCGCTCCCGCCTCGCGGCCGTCCAGTTGCTGCTCGGCACCAAGTCGCGCAAGAGCGCGCCGCCCTCCGGCCGCAACAACGACTTCGACAACTTCCGCAAGATGCAGCGCTGGTGGCTCTCGCAGATGCGCAGCCCCAAGTGGCGCCTGCACGAGAAGATGGCGCTCTTCTGGCACGACCACTTCCCGAGCAGCTACTTCGTCGTCATCGAGCTCAAGTGGCTCTCGATGCAGAACTCGCTGTTCCGGGAGCACGGCCTCGGGAACTTCCGCGACCTCGCGTACCTCGTCACGCGCGACGCCGCCATGCTGGACTACCTGGACGGCCTGCGAAACCGCGCGGAGAACCCGAACGAGAACTACGCGCGCGAGCTGATGGAGCTGTTCGTGCTCGGTCGCGAGGACCTGCTCGGGCAGCCGAACTACACGCAGGAGGACGTGGTGCAGCTCGCCCGCGCCCTCACCGGATTCGGCTTCCTCTACACGAGGCGCGGCCGTCGCACCGACCGGGTGATCCTGCGTGCGGACGAGTTCGACGCGGGCGTGAAGACGCTCTTCGCCGGCAAGCCGTACGAGGCGACCGGCAACTTCGGCGTCGAGAACGCGGACGGCAACCCGTTCCCGCCCAACCTGAACGTGATCGACCTGCTGTTCACGCACACGGACTCCCAGGGCCGGCCGACCGCGGCGCGCTTCATCGCGAAGAAGCTGTGGGAGTGGTTCGCGTACCCCGGTCCGGACCTCGCGCTCGTCGACGAGCTCGCCGACGTGTTCGTGGCGGCGAATTACGAGATCCGTCCGCTGGTGCAGGCGATCCTGACCCACGACGAGTTCTACACCGAGCAGGCGATGACCTCGACGGCCAAGACGCCGGTCGACTTCGCGCTGCAGTGCGTCCTCGGGCTCGGGGTGCAGACGACCATGGCCGAGCTGCCCAACGCGCTCGACCGGATGGGCATGAACCTGTTCGACCCCCCGTCGGTGAACGGCTGGAACCACTCCGAGGCCTGGCTCGCCACCAGCCGCTATCGCGAGCGCTTCAACCTCGCGCAGGCGATCGCCGCGGGCCGCTCGAAGAAGGAGTACAAGCTCAAGCCGGAGAAGCTGCTCGACGGGAACGTCACGACGTCCGGCGAGATCGTGGACGGGCTGCTCGCCCAGCTCGGAGTCGTCGGCGTGCCGCCCGAGAGCCGCCAGGCGCTCGTGGACTACGTGGACACCGGCCTCGCGCTCGGCGACGACGAGTGGCTCGAGATCAAGTTCCGGGGGCTGCTCGTGCTCATCATGACGCTCCCCGAGTTCCAGACCCACTAGGAGGCCGCGCGATGCGTCTCAACCGGCGACAGTTCCTGAAGGGCGCCTCCGCGTCCGCGGTCCTCGCGAGCGGCAACCTCGTCGGGTTCGCGCGGCGCGCCCGCGCGGCCACCCCCGACGGCAAGACCGTCGTGCTGATCAACCTCTCCGGGGGCAACGACTACCTGAACATGATCACGCCGCTCGACGACGTCGGCGCCCCGCAGCGCAGCACCTACGAGGCCGCGCGGCCCGACCTCGCGCTCTCGCTCGGCGCGCTCGCCGGGACGACGCTCGGCGCCGACCCGGTGCTCGGCACGGGGCTGGCGCTGCACCCGCAGATGGGCGGTCTCGCGACGCTCTTCGGCGAGAGCAAGCTCGCGGTCGTGAACGGCGTCGGCTACCCGGACAGCTCGCTCTCCCACTTCGAGGCGGAGGTGGTCTGGTGGGCCGGCAGCCCGAACCCGACCGGCACGGGCTGGATCGGCCGCCACCTCGACGCGGCGCTCCCGCTCGACGTGACGCACGCGCTCTCGTTCGGCTCCGAGGTGAACACGAGCTTCGCGGCCGCCTCGGCCGACGCGATCGGCGCGCGCGACATCCGGCGCTTCCGGCTGCCCGACGATCCCGAGGACGAGTTCCGCGACCTCGAGCACCGACGGCCGGCCTGGGAGGCCGTCTTCGGCGAGGCGCGCGACCCCGCCAGCATGCTGGGCAAGATCGCCCGTTCCGGGAACAACCTGCTCACCAAGTCGGATCTCTTCACCTCGATCGAGGTCGACGGCTGGGGCTCGAACCTGGAGCAGTACCAGACCGGCCTGGCGTACGACCTGCGCCAGGTGTCGTCGATCCTGCGCCACGACCTCGCGAACGAGGGCAACCCGGGCAACCAGAGCGGGCTCTCGTTCTTCCACGCTGCGATCGGCGGCTTCGACACCCACTCCGAGCAGGGCGCGAACAACGCCGACGCCTGGCACCCGAGCCTCATGCGCTGGGTGTCCGAGGCCATGACGGGGTTTCAACGCGACCTAGAGGCGCTCGGCATCGCGGACCGCGTGGTGACGCTCACGTACTCGGAGTTCGGCCGCCGCATCGAGCAGAACGACTCGG
>DATAGA010000156.1:0-3337 GCA_036257215.1 Myxococcota bacterium | reverse complement strand
GAAGACGCTCGGGATCATGGCGATCGTCGCCGCGCTCGGGATGCCGCTCGTCCTCGGCTACACGGCGCTCGTGTACTGGGCGTTCTGGGGCAAGGTTCGGCTCGACGAGAAGGGCTACTGAGCGAGGGCGCGGCGACGGGGCCCGATGGGTGCGTCAGGGACGCGGGTCGACGACGGGCGCGGCGAGCTGGAGCGCGCCGCTCGGCCGCTCGCCGGCGTTTCTCGCTTCTTCCGTCACGCTCGCGCGTACCACGCGACCCGTGTCGCGCGGGAGGCGCGCGAAGAGCGTGCCCTCGCCGCCCGGACCGGGGACGAAGTCGCCGACCCGGACCGTCCCGCCGTCCTGTGTGTCGATCCAGAGCGCGTAGACGTGCTCGGGCGCGGGAGGACGTAGCCCGTCGGCGTGCAGGTGACAGGTGTAGTCGTCCCACGCCCAGTAGACGCGGACCCGCGCATCCGGCTGGCTCGCGGTCGCGACGAGCGCCACGGAGTGGAGGTCCGGGCTACGCAGGAACCGGATCAGCTCCGCACTCGTCTCGACGGTATGCTCGAGCGCGGCGAGCTCTTCATCCTGCTCGGTGAGCTGCGCGCGCAGCTCGTCGCGCTCGTCGGCGAGCGCGCCGAGCTCCTGTCCGAGGCTGCGCACGCTCGCCTCGAGGGCGTCGGCCCGTGCGCGCAGGGGCGCGGCGGCGAAGCGGTCGACGAGCGCGCCCGCGAGGGTCGCGGCCAGCATCGCCGCGAGGCCCGCAGCGGCGAAGAGGCGGCGCCGCGCAGGCGCGAAGCGCGCATTCGCGGCGCTCGCCACGCGCGCTTGCGAGCTCTGGCGAACGCGCTCGAGCAGCCGCGCCTTCACCGCGGGCGACGGGTCGACCGGAGCGGGGCTCAGCGCCAGCTCGAGCAGCAGCGCCTCCGCGGCGGAGAGCTCGGCTTCGCAGCAGGCACAGCCGTCGCGCAGGTGGGCCTCGACGCCCGCCTTCTCGGGCTCGTCCAGCGCTCCCGCCGCGTACAGCAGGAGCTCGTCGCGACGCGTCTCGTGGCTCATGGAAGTCCCGTCCAGCCGCGCTCCTCGAGCCCGTCGCGCAAGCGCAGGAGCGCACGGCGGATGCGCGTCTTCACGGTTCCGAGCGGTTGACCGAGGTGCTTGGCGATGTCGCTGTGCGACAGCCCCGCGAAGAACGAGAGCTCGAGGGCGTGCCGCTCGGCGGGGTCCAGCGCGCCGAGCACCGACGCGACCAGGCGCCGGCGCTCGCTGCGCTCGGCTTCCGCGAGCGGGCTCTCGGCGAGGGCCGGCGTCTCCCGGACGCCGGGGGGTGCCTTCCCGACGTCCGGGGCCGGCGCGCCGCGGCGCACGCGCCGCAGGCGGTCGATCGCGCGCGAGCGGGCCAGCGTGATCAGGTAGGCGAGCGGAGTCGAGCGGCCGGCATCGAAGCGCTCCGCCCGCTGCCACAGCTCGAAGAAGATGTCCTCCAGCACCTCCTCGGCCTCGCTGCGGTCCCCGAGCACGCGCAGGCAAAGGGCGAAGACGACGGACGCGTGTCGTCCGTAGAGCGCCTCGAGCGCAGCCGGGTCGCCGGCGGCGATGCCCGCCATGAGCGCCGCATCCCACTCGGCGGCCGAGCGAAGGGTCTCGGGCCACGACCCGGCGCGCCGGCCGCCCAGGGGGAGCACCTTTCCGGATCCCGCGGACGCCACACTCACAGGGAACATACGACGGCGGCCGCCGATCGGATTCGCAGACGCCTCCACGGTCCGCGCGCCTCGGCCAGGCGGCGAGGTTCCCCCCGCCGCCTGTTTGGTTGGGGACGGAGCAAGATCGCTCAGTAACCCGTCGGTTCCTCTGCCCTACTCGGGTCAGAGCCCCGACACCGCGAAGAATCCCGTCGGTCCCGGCAGATCGGAATCGCCGCCGAAGAGCACGATCGGCGCGAAGCACTCCGCGGGCAGGTCGATCACGTCGACGAGCGTGGCGTTGCCGCCGGGCGACCCCCCGGGCGTCCCGAGGGTCATGGGTGCCGAGTCCGTCCGGGCGGCCAGGAAGGGAGCGCCGGCGTCGTCGTGACAGACGAGCCGCGCCTCGATGGTGGGCGAGGGGTTGAAGCCGGCCGGATCGAGCACGAGGCCCTTCACGCTCGCGACGACGAGCGCGCGCCGCGCGCCGAACGAGAACAGCGTGACCTGCCCGCGCTGGATCCTCCAGGCCGAGAGCGACGACGTGAAGCCGGCGATCACCTGCGGCCCGCCCGTCGCGGGATCGAGGCTGTTGCCGACGATGCGCGCGGTGAAGAGCGACTGCTGTTGCTGGGCCCCGCTCGCGACGGGCAAGCCCGCGAGGAGCGCCGCACAGAGGACGGAGAAGCAGAAGCGTCGTCGCATGATGACTCCGAGCGAAGGCCCGCAGGAATTGCGAGCTCACTCGAGCCATACGAGCCCGCGCCCACGCTCGGATTTCCCGCGCGCCGAGCATCGCTACGTTGCACTCGTGGCGAACGTCGAGAACCGGCTCCCGCGATACGGCAAGCGGCCGCTGCCGGCCGAGCGCCATCTACCTGGTCGCACACCGCGGCCGGCGGCGTTCGGTGCGGCGGTGGGCCGAGGCGGCGAGGCCTTCGATCCAGCGTCGTGGTGGACGTGCGAGGACTTCCTGCACGGCGTCGATCTTTGGAACCATCGCTTCTTCTGGGAGGCCCACGAGGCGTGGGAGGAACCGTGGCGCGCCGCCGGACGCGACACCGTCGCGGGTCGGGCGCTCCAGGGGTTGATCCTGCTCGCCGCGGCGGCCGTGAAGCACGAGCTCGGCGCGCGGGGCCCCGCACAGCGGCTCGCGGCGCGGGGCGCGCGCCTCCTGTCGGAGACGCGCTCCTCGCAGCCGCGCTTCGATGCCCACGCGTTGGCCGCGGCGGTCGTGGCATGGGTGGCCGGCGCTCGCGCGACTCCGCCGCTCCTGCGGCTCGAACCCCCGCCCGTCTAGTAGGGGACGGGTGCCGTTGTCACGAGCGGCGAACCGCTCCGGAGCTCCGCTTCGCCGCGTCGAACAGGCCGGCGCGCCGCGCGACCGAGAGACAGGCGCGCACGAGGGTGGGCGCGAACGAGGGATGGCTCACGCACGCGTCGTGGTCGCCTGCCACCTCGAACACCTCGGCGCCGGGTACGGACGCGGCGAGCTTTCGCTGGCGCGCCGCGGGCACGAGATCGTCCCGCGCGGTCACCACCACCGCGGTCGGGACGTCGACGCTCCCGATCCAGTCGTGGCTCGAGAAGCGCGTCAGCGCGTCCATCGCCTGGACCACCGTGGCGGGCACGTGGCCGCGGAGCTCGTCGTGCACGCGCTCGCGGACCT
>DATAGA010000128.1:0-8247 GCA_036257215.1 Myxococcota bacterium | reverse complement strand
GGCGCAGCGCCGCGAGCTCGGGGCTTCCGTCCAGCACCGCGGTCTCCGAGAGCCGCACTCCCATCCTCTGGAGGCTGCTCCCGAGGAACTTGAGCGGCGCCGGGTACGCCTCGAGACCGGCGAAGAACTCGTCGGGCAGGCCGGCGCGGTCGACGGGGTCGGCGCGGTCCTTCTCGTAGACGGCCGTGCGCTTCGCGATCCGCCAGCGGCCGTCGCGTCGCTCGAGCTGGTCGTAGAAGCGGGCCCATGACGTCGTGTCGACCTCGCCGAACGGGGTCTTCGAGCGAACCATGATCGTGACGTCGACCTCGCTGAGCGCGCGGTCGCCGCGGGTCTCGACGACCGGTGTGCCGAGGCGGTGCTTCAGGATCGCGCCGCCACCGCTCGCGAGGCGCCGCGACGCGGCGACGAAGCCCGCGTACGGCCCGTCGTACCAGCTGAGCGAGATCGTGCCGTCCGCGTGGAACGCGTCGAGCAGCTCGTCCCACCGCTCCTGGTCGCGGAAGTGGGCCCACGCCGCGACCAGCTCGGAGATCTCGGCCTTCGCGTCCGCCATCGGCACGCCTCCTCCGGCCACCCGGTGCTTCAACGCTTCGAGGTCGCTCTTCGAGTGATGGAACCCGGCGCGCACGACGCCGGCGATCCGGTGCAGATTCTCGACGCTCTCGAGCGGGTTCGCCTCGAGCAGGACGAGGTCCGCGTCCTTGCCGACCTCGACGGCGCCGAGCTCCGCGGCGCGGCCCAGGAACGCGGCGCCGTCGAGCGTCGCCAGCTGGAGCACGCGGAGCGGCGCGAGCCCCGCCGCCGCGAGCTGGTCGAGCTCCTGGTGCAGACCGAACCCCGCGATCGTCCAGCCCGCGCCGACCGCGTCGCTGCCGGCGAGCAGCCTCACGCCTTCGGAGTCGAGCAGCTTCACGAGCTCGAGGTCGCGCGCGTACAGCCTCCGCAGCGTCTCCTTCTGCTCGGGCGAGAAGGCTTCGTCGAACTCGCGCGTCACGGACCGCCACGTGGCGAGCGTCTCGGCCGGCACGTAGCGCAGGTTCGGGTCGTGCGCGTACTCGGGCGCGCCCGCGAAGCGCTGCGTGCGGAGCCGGATCAGGGTCGGGACCACCGCAGTCCCCGTCGCCGCGAGCTCGCGTGCCGCGCTCCGGCAGCGCGCGTCGTCCTGGGTCGCGAGCACCCGCTCGAGACGGTGCACCTCGGTCGCCGTCACGCGAACGGTCGGATTCACGAGGAGGCGTTGGAGGAAGCGGTCGGCGAGCGCTTCGAGGAACGGCAGCCGGACCGGCATCGCCGTGAGGAGCCCGGGCATGCGCGGCGCGGCGGCGACGAGCGCCTCCGTGTCGGTGGAGCAGTCGACGAGCAGCCCGGGAGAGGGACCGAGATGCTCGATCGAGCGCATGCCCGCGCGCGCGGCGGCGAGGACGTCCACGTCGGCGGGGACGTGGCCGCTGACGGGGATTCCGATCCGCTGCGCCTCCGCGAGGACCGCGAGGAAGACGTCCGGCGCGAGGAGCGCGACCTTCACGAAGTCGGCGCCCGCGGCCTGCTGCGCGCGGACCTCGGCGATCGCCGCCGCGGGGTCGCCGGCGTTGAAGGGGGTGAGGAGCTCTCCCGGCATCGCGAGCACGGCGGGGGCGTCGCGACCGAGCGGCAGCGCTCCCGCGCGGCGCTGCGCGAGGAGCTCGTCCGAACCGTCCATCTGCCGAAATCCGGTGACGCCGTTGGCGAGCATCAGCGCGAGGTCGTCGGAGGGATCGCCGTGGCCGAGCGCGTGGACGTGCAGGTCGAGGTAGCCGGGCACGACGTAGAGGCCGGTCGCGTCGACCGTCTCCGCCGAGGGATCGGGCGGCGGCGTTCCGACCGGCGCGACGCTCGCGATCTTGCCGGCGTCGGCGACGACGCTCATCCCCGGCGCGAGCCGCCCCATGCGGACGTCGACGACGGTGACACCGTTCAGGACGAGCTTCCCCGCGACGGGCAGCGCCGCGCGCGGGACGACGTCGGGCGCCGGCTCGCGGAAGGCGTAGTAGGCGACTGCGGAGGCCGCGCTCGCGACGAGAAGGCCGAGCGCGGCGCGGGCACGGGTCGACACCCCGCTAGGTCCCCGCCGCGGCGAGCGGAGCCTCCGGCGCACGGCCCTCGCCCGCCTGCTGGAGGCGGTGGAGGCGCGCGTAGAGGCCCCCGGCGGCGAGCAGCGCCGCGTGGGGCCCCGACTCCACGATGCGGCCGTGGTGGAGCACGTAGATGCGGTCGACGTCCTCGATGGTCGAGAGGCGGTGGGCGATGACGAGGGCCGTCTTGCCCTGCATGAGCGTGTGGATGCCGCGCTGCACCGCCGCCTCGGTCTCGGTGTCGATCGAACTCGTGGCCTCGTCGAGCACGAGCACGTCGGCGCCGTGGGCGAGCGCGCGGGCGAAGGAGAGGAGCTGGCGCTGGCCGGCCGAGAGGTTCGACCCGCGCTCGCGCAGCCGCGTCGCGTAGCCCTCGGGCAGCCGCGCCACGAACGGATGCGCCTCCACGGCGCGCGCGGCGCGCTCGACCTCGGCCGGGCCGAGGTCCGGACGGTCGAGCGCGACGTTGTCGGCGATGGTGCCGCTGAAGAGGAAGACGTCCTGCAGCACGGTCGCCACCCGGCGCCGCAGCAAGCGCTGCGCCATGGCGCGCACGTCCACGCCGTCGAGCAGGATGCGCCCGCGCTTCACCTCGTAGAGCCGGGTCAGCAGCTTGATCACCGTCGTCTTCCCGGCGCCGGTCGAGCCGACGAACGCGACGCGCTCACCCGGCGCCACGCGGAACGAGACGCCGCGCAGCACCCAGTCCTCAGGCCGCGCCGGCTGCGCCTGGTAGCTGAACCAGACGTCCTCGAACTCGACCTCGCCGCGCGGCGCCGCGGCCCGGGCCGGGGCCTTCGCGGCGAGCTCGGCGGCGACGGCGCCGCGGGAGCCCGCCGGCTCGGGGTCGCGGATCTCGGGCTGGCGGTCGAGCAGCTGCGCGATGCGCTCGATGCTGGCCATCGACGACTGCATCACCGAGTACTTGGCGGAGAGGTCGCGCAGCGGCAGGAAGAAGCGCCGCATCCACTGCATGAACACGAACAGGACGCCCGGCGTGGCGAAGCCGCTGCCCCACCAGAGCAGGATGGCGACCGTGATCCCGCCCGCGAACTCGACCACCGAGAAGAGCGCGGCGTCGTAGCGGATCGACTGGAACCAGGCGTCGCGGTGCTCCCCGTTCAGCCGCGCGAAGTCGCGCAGGTTGCGCTCCTCGCGCAGGAAGAGCTGCACGACCTTCATGCCGGTCACGGTCTCCTGGATCGTGGCGTTGATGCGGGCGAGCAGCACCCGCGTCGTGCGGAAGGCGTCGCGGACCTTGAGGCGGAAGAGCCACGCGGCCCCGCCGAGGAGCGGGACGACCGAGAAGGTCGCGAGCGCGAGCCGCGCGTCGACGAGGAAGAGCGCGACGGCGAATCCGATCATCTTCAGCACGTCCGTCACGAGCGCGACGATGCCCTGCGAGAACATCTCGGCGACGTTGTCGACGTCGCTCGTCGCGCGCGTCACGAGGCGGCCGACCGGGTAGCCGTCGAAGAAGCCGAGGTGGAGGCCCTGGAGGTGGCGGAAGACGTCGGCGCGCAGGTCGCGCATCGCCGCCTGGCCGGTGGCGGCCATGAGCAGCGTGTGGACGTACTGGAGCACCGCGGAGAGGACGACCGCCGCGAGGAAGAGCGCCCCGAGCCAGGGGAGCGGCGCGACGCCGGCAGGAGGCTCGAGCCAGCGCTCGAGGCCGGCTTCCGGCGCGGCCGGCGCGGCGCTCGCCGCCGCCGGAGCCCCCTCGAGGATCACGCGGTCGAGCCCCTCCTTCACGATCCACGCCGGCGCGAGCTCGAGCGCGAACATCGGGACGACCATGAGGAGCGTCAGCGCGACCTGGCCGCGGTAGGGCGCGACGTAGCGCCAGAGCCGCGCGAGGAGGCGCCGGTCGACCGCCTTCCCGAGCGCCTCCTCCTCGAGGATGTTGGAGAGCGCACCGGGGCGCGCGCCGGAAATCGGGGCGCTCACGCCGCGCCCTCCGCCACCGCAAGGGCGCGCTCCTCGGCGTCGCCGACGGCCTCGGCCTCCTCCGCGAGGTCCTGCTCCCGCGCGAGGCGCGCGTAGAGCCCGCCCGCAGCGACGAGCGACTCGTGCGTGCCCTCCTCGACGAGGCGTCCCTGGTCGAGGACCACGATCCGGTCGGCCTCGCGCACCGTGGACACGCGCGAGGCGACCAGGATCACCGTCCGTCCCTCGAACACCTCCGCGAGCCCCCGCTGGATGGCGGCCTCGGTCTCGGCGTCGACGCTCGAGAGGGTGTCGTCCAGGATCAGGATGGTGGGGCGCAGCGCGAGCGCGCGCGCGAGCGCCGCGCGCTGGCGCTGGCCGCCCGAGAGCATGACGCCGCGCTCGCCGACGAGCGTCTCGTAGCCGGCCGGGAGGTCCGCGACGTCCTTCGCGAGCTGCGCGCGCCCGGCGGCCTCCCGCACGCGAGCGGGGTCCTCGTCGGGCAGCCCGTACGCAACGTTCTCCGCGAGCGTGAGGGAGAAGAGGAAGGAGTCCTGCGGGACCATCGCGATCGACGAGCGCAGCGTCCGCAGCGGGATCCGGTTCACGTCGACGCCGTCGAGGAAGACCGTGCCGTCGGGAACCTCGTAGAGGCGCGGGATCAGCGACGCGAGCGTGGTCTTGCCGGCCCCGACGGGGCCGACGACGCCGAGGACGCTGCCGGCCGGGACCTTCAGCGAGATGCCGTCGAGGGCCGGGGCGCGGCCGTCGGCCTCGTAGTGGAGCACGAGGTTCCTGAACTCGATCTCCCCGCGCAGCTCGGTCACGGGAAGGGCGTCCGGGCGGTCCGCGATCGAGGGCTCGACGGAGAGGACCTCGTCGATCCGCTGCATCGCCGCCGTGCCGCGCTGCACCAGCGCGAACACCCAGCCCATGATGAAGGTGGGGAAGGTGAGCTCGTAGATGTACATCGTGAAGGTGAAGAAGTCGGAGACCTGCATCCGGCCCGTGCGGATCTCGCTGCCGCCCACCGCGAACACGACGAGCATGCCGAGCATCGGGAGCACGCCCACGACCGCCTGCATCGCGCCGTCGATCCGCACCACGCGGAGCACGCGGTGGTAGAGGTCGTCGCTGGCCGCCTCGAAGCGGCCCCGGACGGCGTCCTCCATCGCGTACGCCTTCACGACGGAGATGCCCGAGATCGCCTCCTGGAGCTGGCTCGAGAGCTCGGCCTGCCCGACCTGCATGGCGAGGTTGCTGCCGTGCATCGCGCGCCCGAACCCGCGCGCGATGAGGACGAAGAGCGGGTACGGAAGCAGCACGAGGAAGGCGAGCCACGGGTCGAGCGCGAACATCGCGCCGAACGTCGCGACGAACAGGATGGGGTTCTGGATGACGGTGAGGAGGCCGGGGCCCAGCAGCAGCCGCACCGCGGTGAGGTCGTTCACGCACCGGCTCATCAGGTCGCCGGTGCGCCAGCGCGAGAAGAAGGACTGCGGCAGCCGCTCGAGGTGCGCGAAGAGGTCGTTGCGCAGCGCGTACTCGATCTCGCGCGCGGCGTTGAACACCTCCGTGCGGGAGAAGAAGCGCAGCACCGAGCGCACCACCGTCACGGCGGCGAGCCAGCCGGCGCGGCGCGTGATCTCCGCGGAGCCGAGCCCGTCGGACACCGCCTGCACGGTCCAGCCGACGAGGATCGGCACCGCGACGAAGCACGCCGTGTAGCCGAGCGTAGTCGCGACGCCGAGGACGTACAGGCGCTTCTCGCGCAGCATGTACTCGCGCAGGCGCCGAAACATCGTGCGCCGGCCGAGCGCGATGGCGCTCAGGTCGCTCGTCGCCGCGGCGGCGCTCACCGACCGACCCAGGCCGCGATGCGGGCGCGGTCGAACCGGGCGTAGTAGCCGGCCAGCGCGAGGGCGTTGCGCCCGACCGTGCGGAGCACCCCGGCCTCGAGGTAGCGCCGCGGCGAGGTCGCGACCGGGAGGGCGAGCGTCGCCAGGCGACCCGCGCGGCGGATCGCCGCCACGAGGTCGAGGTCCTCCAGAATGGGCGTCTCGCGCAGCCCGCCCGCCCGCTCGAGCGCCGCGCGCCGGACGAACAGCGCCTGGTCGCCGTAGGGGAGCCGCAGGAGCGCCACCCGCGTCGCCGCGCCGCGCTCGACGAGCCGCAGCAGCAGGCGCGCCACGGCGCCGGCGGCAGGCGCCGGCGCGAAGCGGAACGCGAACGCGCCGCCCGCGGTCTCGGGGTCGGCGAGCGCGCCGCGCACGGCCGCGTCCCAGCCCTCCGGCAGCCGCGTGTCGGCGTGCAGGAACACGAGCGCTTCGGCGTCCGTCGCCCGCACGCCGGCCGCGAGCTGGCGCGCTCGCCCCGGCGCGCTCTCGAGGACGCGCGCCCCCGCGTCCCGGGCGCGCTCGCGCGTCGCGTCGCGGCTCCCGCCGTCGACCACGAGGACCTCGACCTCGGGCGCCCTGGCACTCTGGACGGCGGACTGGATGCGGTCGGCTTCGCAGAGCGCGGGGATGACCACCGCGATCTTCACCGGGCCGGAGCGTAGCACGAGGCGTGCGCCGATTGACCGGGTTGCCGGGGTCGCCTATCCAAGCGACGTGCCCCCCAAAATCGACAAGCCCGCCCCGCCGAGCGCTCCTTCGTACGCCCGCGCGGGCGTCGACCTCGACCACGACGAGGGCTTCGTCGACGAGATCAAGGAGATCGCGCGGGGGACGTTCCGTCCCGAGGTGCTCTCCTCGATCGGCGGCTTCGCCGGCCTCTTCAAGGCGCCCGAGCGCTACCGCGACCCGGTGATGGTCGCGAGCGCCGACGGCGTCGGCACGAAGCTGAAGCTCGCGGCGCAGCTCGGCCGCTACGACACCGTGGGGATCGACTGCGTCGCGATGGTGGTGAACGACCTGCTCGTGCAGGGCGCCGAGCCCCTCGTCTTCCTCGACTACCTCGCGATGGGCGAGCTCGACGCCGCGATCGCCGCGGAGGCGCTGCGCGGCGTCGCCGAAGGGTGTCGGCGCGCGGGCTGCGCGCTCCTCGGCGGCGAGACGGCCACGATGCCGGGCGTCTACGCCAAGGGCGACCTCGAGCTGGTGGGCTTCGGCGTGGGCGTCGTCGAGCGCGAGCGGGTGATCGACGGGTCCTCGATCGGCGTCGGCGACGTCCTGATCGGGATCGCCTCGAACGGGCTCCACAGCAACGGCTTCTCGCTGGTGCGGGCGATCGTCGACGACGGCCTGCGCGCGGGGCGCTTCGACCTGCGCGACGCGCCGGCCGAGCTCAACACCTCGCTCGCGGGCGCGCTGCTCGCGCCGACGCGCATCTACGTGCGGCCGGTCCTCAACCTGCTGCGCGACTTCACGCTGAACGGCCTCGTCCACGTGACCGGCGGCGGCTTCGACGGCAACGTGCCGCGCGTCCTCCCGCGCGGGGTGCGCGCGCGCATCGACCCGTCGACGTGGCCGCGGCCTCCCATCTTCGGCTTCCTCCAGCGCCACGGCGAGATCCCGGACTCGGAGATGCTGCGCGTGTTCAACTGCGGGATCGGCATGCTGCTCGTCGTGCCGCGCGCCTCGGCCCAGGACGTCTCCGAGCGCCTCAACGGGATGGGCGAGCGCGCCTACGAGATCGGCGTCGTCGAGCGCAAGACGCGCGAGGAGGACCCGCCGCTCCTCTACGAGGCGCTCGAGGAACGGCGCGGGGCATGAGGTCCATCGCGCTCGACGGACCGGACGGCCGGCTGCGCGCGCGCCGCTGGGACGTCCTCGTGCTCGGGAGCGCCCTGCCCGGCCTCGTGGCGGCGGTGCGCCTCGGCATGGCGGGCGCGCGCGTGCTCGTCGTCGGGGAGGACGCAGCTGCCAAGACTCCCCCGCTCCTGCTCGAGCCCTTCTACCCGGCCGGGGCGCGGCCGGACGGCGTGCTCCAGACGTGCCTCACCGCTTTCGGGATCCCGCCCATCGAGCGGCGCGGCCTCGAGCGCCAGGACCTCTCCTACCAGGTGGTGCTGCCGGAGGCGCGCATCGACGTCGGCAGCGTCGCCCGCACCCAGGAAGAATGGGTGGCGTGGGGGCTGGCGAAGCCGGAGCTCGCGCGCGACGCGCTCCGCGGCCTCGAGTCCGCGGCGCAGGCGGAGGCGGAGATCCTGCTCGAGAGCCCGCTCGTGCGCCGGGGGGTCCGGCGGCCCTCGGCGCGCGCCGCG
>DATAGA010000073.1:0-6800 GCA_036257215.1 Myxococcota bacterium | reverse complement strand
GAGGCGGCGGCGGCGCGCGTCCGCCACGCGCCGCTCGTAGTCCGTGCGCGGCTGGAGCGGGCTGCGCCGCAGCGTGCGCCACTCGATCTCCATGTTCGAGCCGGTGATGTCGGTGATGACGATCTCGACGGGGGTCGCCGGCCGCCCGGGCGACTCGGGGTGGAGGATCGGGATCCGCACGACGACCTTCTCGATGCCGAGGTTCCGGGTGGCCGGCGCCAGCCGGCGCGAGAGCCGGTCCGCCAGCTCGCGCCCGAGCCAGACGGCTGGCGCGACGCAGATCGAGATGCGGTTCCACTGCAGCCGCCGCTGCGGGTCGCGCAGGCCGAGGATCCCGCGCAGCGAGCGCGTCGCCTCGTGGAAGGCGCGCTCGAAGATCGGCACGTACAGCTCGGCGGCCTGCCCCTCGTCGGGCGAGCGGCCGCGCACGTCCGCGAGCACGAACACGCGCTCGTCGCCGGGCTCGTCGCGGCTGCGGCCGTAGAAGGCCTAGATCCCGTCCGGGGCGTCGCAGCGCTCGAGCTCGAAGCGCCCGAGCCGCCCGAGGTCCACCCGCCCGGCCGCCTCGGGGTGCATGCCGTGGAGCGAGGCGTCGACGTGGAGCCCCTCGCGCGAGGCGACGATCGTGACGTGGCGATCGGGTCCCTCGGGCACGACGACGCTCAGCGTGAAGCGCGCCGCGGGGAGGGCGCCCCGCGCGGTGCGCAGCGCGTCGGCCGCGAGCGCCTCCGCGTCGGTCGCCGCGTCGCCCGGCACGAGCAGCTCGAGCGCGAACGCGGCCGGGAACTCGTGGCGGTCGCGCTCGCCCGCCGCCGCGACGCACAGGCGCTCCGTCGCCGCCGCGACTTCGCCGGGCGCGCAGCTCCCCGCGAGCACGACGCGCCCTGCCGAGAGCTCGAGCCGGTGCAGGTTCGCCGCCGCGTCGCGCGCGAGGTCCGACGTCTGCGCGGCCAGCGGCGCCGGCGCGTACAGCCGGCGCACGTGGGCGGCGAGCGCGATGGCGCGCCGGCGCGGATCGGGGTCGGCGAGCCAGCCCCCGATGCGGTCGAACACGGCGCGCGGCGCCTCGATCAGGTGGCGCAGCACCTCCTCGGCGGGCGCGGTGGGCTCCGCCTCGGCCGCCGCGAGCCACGCCTCCAGCTGCTTGCTCGTGCGCTCCGCCTCGCGCTCCATCCGCGGCCGCTCGAAGATCACGTAGCCGGCCTCGAGCGCGGCGTCGGCCACCGCGTCGGAGACGAGGCCGCGCATGCCGCCGAGCCGGAGCAGGGCGTCCTGCAGCGCGCGGTCGTCGCCGAGGTGGATGCCGCTGCGGGCGAGGTGGGTGACGGAGCGGAGGACCGCGAGCACGAGGCGGCGGCGCAGCTCCCGGCCGTGCTGCGTCGCGAGGAGGCGCAGCACCGCGCGCTCGAGCGCGTCCGAATGCTCGAGGCGCGCGACGCCGTAGTGGCCGAGCGCGGTGCGCGCGAGGTCGAGGAACTCCGGCGCGAGACCCGCACCCGCCGCCCGGATGCGCCGCACGAACATGCGCAGCCGCGCGCTGTTCGAGACGCCGAGGTCGCCGGCCACCGAGTCGCGCGGCGAGCGGATGAACAGCTGGTCGACGTCGGCCACGACGGCGAGCTCGTGGCGCAGCGCGGCGAGCTCCCAGCGGAACTCCTCCGAGAGCCCGGGCGGGAGCTCCGCCTCGAGAAACGCTGCCAGGCGCTCGGCGCGCGCGGGGTTCGCGTCGTAGCCGAGGAAGACGCGCCGCACCTCCTCGCGGATGCCTTCGAGCGCCTCGCGTCGCGCCTCGGCGGGCGCGGCGGCGGGAGCCGCGAGGTCGGGCTCGCCGAGCTCGTCCTCGAGGCTCGGGCGGAAGAGCCCGGCGAGCGGGTCGCGGATGGGCGGCAGCACGAGGCGCGGGCCGGGCTTCGCGCGCGGCACGTCCGCGTCGGAGGGCTCGATCACGAGCAGGACGTCGCCGGCCGCGACCTGCTGGCCGCGACGCGCGCGCACCTCCTTCACGACGCCCGCGACCGGCGCGGCGACGGCGGTCTCCATCTTCATCGCCTCGAGGAACCCGAGCGTCTGGCCCGCCTCCACGCGGTCGCCCGGCGCGACGTCGACCGAGATCACCATGGCGGGCGTGCTGGCCCGCACCTCGCCCGCGAGCTGCCAGCCGAAGCGGTGCGGACGTCCCTCGATCTCGACGCGGATGCCGGCCTCGGTCGCGTCGAACAGGAGGCGCAGCGAGCGGCTGCCGAGCTGGAGGCGCGCCGCACGCCGGCCCTCCTCGCGCAGGCCCGCGGTCACTGCGTGGCCGCCCAGGTGGATGCGGTAGCGCCACGAGCCGGTCGCGTAGACGTGCAGCTCGTAGCTGCGGCCGAGGTGGGTGAGGTCGACGCGCAGCCCCTCGGAAGGCGGGATGCGCGCCGGCGTGATCGTGGTGGGGTCGGCGAAGAAGTTGAGCCGCGCGTTCGCGCGGGCGCGCTGGTAGGCGACGATCGCGGCGGCCACGAGCGCCTCCACCGCATACGGCACGCCGCTGCGCTCCTGCGCGCCGAGGCGGTCGAGCCAGCCCGTGTCGACACCGCCCTTGCGGAAGTCCTCCGTCTCGAGCACGTCGATCAGGAAGCCCTTGTTCGTGGCGCCGCCCTCGATCAGGAGGTCGAAGTCGGCGAGCGCGCACGCGAGCCGCGCGCGCGCCTCCTCGCGCGTCGAGCCGGTCGCGATCACCTTGGCGATCAGGGAGTCGAAGGCGCCGGGCACGACGCTGCCCTGTGCGACGCCGCTGTCGACCCGCACGCGCGGGCCGAGCGCCGGGTCGAACGCCGCCACGCGACCCGGCGTCGGCGCGAAGCCGGCGTCCGGGTCCTCGGCGCAGACCCGCGCCTCGATCGCGGCGCCCGTCTCCTTCCAGGGCAGCTCGGCTAGCGACTCGCCGCGCGCGATCCGGATCTGGAGCGCCACGAGGTCGAGGCCGGTGAGCGCCTCGGTGACGGGGTGCTCCACCTGGAGGCGGGGGTTCATCTCGAGGAAGTAGGGGTGCCGGCCCGACACGAGGAACTCGACGGTGCCGACGCCGCGGTACCCGACGGCGTGCGCCAGGCGGCGCGCGTCGGCCTCCAGCCGGCCGAGGAACGCCCGCGAGAGGCCCGGCGGCGGCGCCTCCTCGATCAGCTTCTGGTGTCGGCGCTGCACCGAGCAGTCGCGCGCGCCGAGCGTGAGCACGCAGCCGTGCTCGTCGGCGGCGATCTGCACCTCCACGTGGCGCCCGCCCTGCACCGCGGCCTCGAGGAAGACGCGCCCGTCGCCGAAGGCGCTCGCGGCTTCCGCGCGCGCGGAGCGCAGCGCGGCCGCGAGCTCGCGCGGCTCGTGCACGAAACGGATGCCGCGCCCGCCTCCGCCCGCGCTGGCCTTGACGAGCAGGGGGTAGCCGATCTTGTCGGCGGCGGCGTGGGCGTCCTGGTCGTCGTCCACCGCCCCGCCGCTCCACGCGCTGACCGGCACCCCGAGCGAGTCCGCGAGCAACTTCGCCGCGATCTTGTCGCCGAGCATGCGCATGGCCGCCGCAGGCGGGCCGAGGAAGCGCACGCCCTCGGCGGCGCAGCGCTCGACGAACGACGGGTCCTCCGCGAGGAAGCCCCAGCCCGGCCACACGGCGTCGGCCTCGGCGCTCCGGAGCGCCTGCAGCAGGGCGTCGCGGTCGAGGTAGGCCGCCACCGGGCTCGCGGCCGGCGCGAGCGGAAGCGCGCGGTCGGCGTGCTTCACGAACGGTGCGTCCCGATCCACCTCGGTGTAGAGCGCGACCACCTCGAGGCTCGACCCCTCGAGCGCGCGCAGCGACTTCACCGCGCGGATGCAGCGCATCGCCGCCTCGCCGCGGTTGGCGATCGCGAGCCGGCGGATCGGGCGCGGCGCGCTCACCGCAGCCCCGCGCGAGGGCCGGCCGCACGCTCGCCCACGGCGAGCGCGGCGGCCGCAAAGCGGCCGTGGTGCGCGAGCGAGAGCACGGCGCCGGCCGGGGCGCCGTCGCACAGGAGCTGCGGCCGCCGGCCCGCGCGCGCGATCCGGAGCCGCTCGCGCGCAGCGCCGAGGGCTCGGCTCGCGAGCTCGAGCGCCAGCGCGCGCGCGCCCGCGGACTGCGCCGCCGGGAGGTGGGCCGCGAGCCGTTCGAGCGACGCGACGACGCGCTCCGGCGCGAGCGCGGCCGCGCGCGCGACCGCGTGGACGGCCCCGCCGGCGAGCTCCACGCGCACGCGGTATCCGACCCCGCTCACGCCCACTTCGCCCTCGAAGCGCGCCCCGGCGCGCGCCAGCCGCGTCTCGATCGCCGCGGGGTGGAACGGCGCGGCCAGACCGTCGGCGCAGGCGGCCTTCCAGGCCGCCTCCTTCGCCGCCCAGAGCACCCAGCGCAGGCGCGCGCGCTCCGGCGAGCCTGCCAGGCGCGCGCGCTCGGCGGGCGCGAAGGCGCGCGCGTCGAAGCGGGGGTGGAGCGCGGCCTCGGCGCTCTCGGGGTCGGCGAGGTCGACGACGTCAGTCCCGAGCAAGGACGCGCGCCTCCATCTCCGCCAGCCGCGCGAGGATGCCGCGCGCGATCTCGCGCGAGCCGCGCAGCCCGGCGGTGTCCACCTTCGGCTCGTGGAGCGCGACCTCGACGCGCAAGCGCTCGCCGCGCCGCGGGAAGTCGGACCAGGTGGCCTGGCCGGCCCCGCGCAGGTAGACGCAGAGCACGAGGCAGCCCGGCACGGCCTTCACCACGCGGCCGACGCCGTACGCCGCGGCGTCCACGTCGACCCGGCCGCTGCGGCTGCGTCCCCCTTCCGGGAAGAGCAGCACCGCTTCGCCGCTCTTCAGGAGGTGCGCCACCCGGGTGAGCACGCGCGCGGCCTCGCGCCGCTCGCCGCCGCGCTGAACGGGGACGCACTTCATCAGGTACACGAGCGCCCGGCTCCACCAGCTGAACGCGAAGTTCGCCGACTCGGGCACGTTCCACGGCAGCGCGTCGAAGCGCCGCACGAAGAAGGCCGGCGTGCCGAGCGCGGCCGCCACGAGGAAGGAGTCCACGAGCGTCAGGTGGTTCGCGCACACGAGCACCGGGGCGCTCGACTCGGCGCGCAGGCGCCGGTAGCGCTCTCGCGCCTCGCGCGCGCCCTCGATGCGCCAGCCCGCGCCGAAGCGCAGCGCCGCGGCCGCGAGCGGCACCCACACGGGGGCGAGCACCCGCCCGACGAGGCGCTGCCTCGCGAGGGCCCGGCGCTCCGCGGGCGTCACGGCCGGGAGCGCGCCGCTCGGCTCGAGCGCCGCCATCGGGCTAGGCGGCGAGCTTCTGCTGGATCAGGGAGACGCAGTCGGCCACGGTCTCGACCGCGTCGACGTCCTCGTCGGCGATCTGGATGTCGAACTCGTCCTCGAAGGCGAGCACGACGTCGACGAGCCGGGCGGAGTTGACCTTCAGGTCGTCGAGGATGCTGGTCTCCGGGCTGACCGAGGCGAGGGCCGCCTGGTTCTTCGCGTACGGAGTCAGGATCTCGATCACTTTCTCGAGCAGCTCACTCTCGCTCATCGTTCCTCCTTTACCGGGGAAGCGGTCCGAACAGCACGACGGCGTTCACGTCGCCGAAGCCGAAGCCGGCCTTCGCGACGGCGCGCAGGCCGGGAATCGCGCGGGTCTCGTGGGCGATCGCGCCCGCGAAGTCGGCGACGTCGGGGTGCACGTCCTCGCAGTTGCGCGAGGCGTGGACGAAGCCGCCCTGGGCCATGAGCACGCTCGCCGCGCACTCGATGCCGCCGGCCGCGCCGAGGGCGTGTCCGATCAGCGACTTGGTCGCGGTCAGCGCCGGGAAGCGCTCGGGCGGGCGGCCGAGCGCGCGCGCCCAGGCGTGCACCTCGCGCGGGTCGGCGCCGGTGGCGGTCAGGTGGCCGTCGATCACGTCCACCGCATCCGGCGCGACCTCGGCGTCGGCGAGCGCGGCGCGAATGCAGCGCTCGACCCCCGCCGGGTTCGGCGCCGTCATGCTGCCGCCGCCGCGGTGGCCGCCGCAGTTGAGCGCCCCGCCGAGCACCTCCGCGCGGATGCGCGCGCCGCGGGCACGCGCCGCGTCGAGACTCTCGAGCAACAGCACGCCGGCGCCCGCCGCGGGCACGAAGCCGCCGGCGGAGGCAGAGAGCGGCCGCGACGCGCGCTCGGGGTCGTCGTTCCACGCCTTGGCGAGCACGCGCATCGCGTCGAACCCCGCCCAGATGTAGTGGCTCGCCGCTTCGACACCGCCGCAGAGCATGCGTTCCGCGAGGCCGTGGCGGATGCGGAGCATCCCCTCGATCACCGCCTCGGTGCCGGTGCTGCAGGCGCTCGAGTTGGTCGTGACCTGGTTGCCGAGGGCGAAGAGACCCGAGAGACGAGCCGAGACGCCGCTCGCCATCACTTGCTCGACGGCCGTGCTTCCGAGCCGGCGCACCTTCTTCTGGTCGACGAGCGGGACGACGCGCGCGGCGATCGTGTCCATGCCGCCGATCCCGGTGCCGAGCACGCAGCCCGCGCCCCAGTCGACCGCGTCGGAGTCGGGCGCCGGCCGCGCGAGGCCCGCGTCGAGCCACGCCTCGAGCGCAGCGAGGGCCGCGTAGCGATGGGAGCCGTTCATCGCGAGCAGGAGCTCTGGGTCGAAGCTCTTCTGGGCGAGCTCGTCCGTGCCCTCGGGCACGCCGGCGACCTGGCAGGCGAAGCCGCCCTCGGCCATCTGCGCGTTCGCGCGCACGCCCGAGCGGCCGGCCCGCAGCGCCTCCTCGAAGGCCGGGACTCCGGTCCCGTTCGGCGCCACGAC